>JBDTEI010000164.1:0-2569 GCA_039922675.1 Microcoleus sp. | reverse complement strand
TAACTCAAACAACTCTGATTAAAGGTCAACCACAAGATTCATCGAAACTGCCTGCAAATCAAGTTGCTGAGCTAATTTTAGGTAGCACCTATACCATCACTGGTTATGCGTGCGTTTTGGGATATTTTCGAGTAACTCTCACCGAATCTCTTCCCGGTTTCGGTAATGTCGGATTTATCTATTGGCAGTCTGTTAAAATCAAGAAAAATGGCAAAGAAGTTTCCTTTGATCCCGATGCTTTGACGATGACAATGCTGCAACCAACTGTGTTTAAAAAACGCCCAGTAGATGCTGCTAAGCTGACCGCTACCGAGAGAACTACGCTGCCTTTAGGTCGAGTTTACGGCGTGGAAAGCTACGGTTTGGAAGCTGATCACCTGAAAATTTCCCTGACTGAAGAACTGCCAAATTTTGGCAATACAGGTTATGTTTTTCCTAGTTTTGTTCAGTTCAAGCGGGGAGATAAAATTTTCGATCCGGTTCCGAACAATGTGGAATTGAATGTGCCGTATTTTTCGCAGCGGGACAATCCGCGTTTTGACTGGTCTACTTGCAATGTAACTGCGATCGCGATGGTGCTGTATTATTACGGCGTTCGTTCTAAGTGGGGCGGACAGTTGGAGGATGAGTTATTGCAGTGGTGTTTCGACCATGCCGGCGAGGGTTCTCAAACCGATCACAACGTGCTGACGGCGCTGATTCAGGCTTACGGCTTTAAGGCGAGTTTTAGTGCGACTCGCAAATGGGCGGATGTGCGATCGGAATTGCTGAATCGGCGGCCGGTAGTTTTAGCGGGTGATTTTACTGCTTCCGGTCACATTATCACTTTAATTGGCTACAACGATCGGGGTTATATCGTGCAAGATCCTTGGGGAGATGCACTCACGGGTTACAGCGATACTGAGGGGAGAAAGTTGATGTATCCCTACGGCTACGTCAATCAAGTTGCTGGGCCGGATGGGAATGTTTGGGCGCATTTTATCTCACGATAAGGTTTTTAGATGCGTGTTTAGGAACTGGCATCTTGCCAGTTCCACCAGAACATTTAGAAAATTTATTTTTTGTGTTTAGGAACGGGTTCTCCGGCCCATTCCACCAGAATATTGAGTTTTTGTGGAACGGGCAAGATACCCGTTCTTCAGAATGCTGCAATCGATCGCCTCAAGCAATCTTAGCCTTAATTTTGCGTTTCGCCACACCCATACCTAAAAAGCCCAATCCGACTAAAGTACCCAACCAAGTAGAAGGTTCAGGTACAGCCTCAAATTCTCCTTTAATGGCGACGCCATCGTTAGCGCACTCGGCAAACAAGTTAGCAATATAACTACCAGAAGGCATTGAGGATTTATTGAAACTAAATCCGATTGTTTGAGAACCTACTGCATTAAACTGCGCGAAATTTAGACCGAGAGCGCTCAAACTGGCTGGCGTCAAAAGATTGATGTCTGCTACTTTTTGACCCGTAGCAATTTCGTTCATAATTGTCCAATTTCCTGTTTGATTAAAATAGGGATCAGTGGCAGATAAATCGGCCATTGATGGGGTGCCACCTTGAGATGCAACTACGGTGTTGTATTGATTTAAATTGAGAAAGCCGGAGTTGGTTTTGGTGACGTTTTTAGCGGTAACATTGCTGTAGACACCTGTTGTTGCGACCCCTGAGTCATTTCCGGCGGCAAAGCGGACAGCAAATAAGCTGCCATTTGCGTTAGCTGTGTCGAAGTTTTGACCGGAAAAATTGAAAAAGAAATCACCGTAGTTGATGTTACCTTTGACAGCGGTGCTATCTGCATATCCTGCTAAATTTAGATTCGAGTTGATGGCGACGAAAGCTGTATCTGATGTTTCTTTGACGGCGATGCCGTAAAATTCAAAGTCGCCGCCGCCGATTTGGGGCCCTGTCACGCCGTCAGTGAAGGAATCGATCGCATAATTCCAGCCATTAGATAGCGTTGCTGCTGTAACCTTTTGTGGCTGTAGTGCGATAATTGCAGAGAAAACAACCGCTGAGTAAGTCCAGCGGATGCTGTTTTTAGCAATGGAATTCATAAAATTTTCCCTTGGTAATGAGTCTTAAAGTATTAAGTGCGATTGATTGACTATCCTTGATTTCAGTAAATCACACATTCCGGAAGAGTTTCTTAAAGTTTTGGTAAAGATTTTGTCGGCCGATCGCGCCATCTCAACTACATTAAAAAAACCAACCAATACCCGTAACTAATACCAATTTAAAACATCCTTGCTACAACGCTCTTAGTTAAGTTTGTTTATTCAAATATTGTTGCTGGTGCGTCGCGCGCTTGATTTCTCGTTTTTTTTGGATATTAGACCTCTTGCAAAAATCCGAAAATACCCTGAAACCATCTGCGTCAATCGGTGTTGCATCTGCCCAATATCTACGGTTGCTCTATGACTCGAAGATTTCTGCAAGAGGTCTAATATCGATGAATTGACACCCTACGAATATTGTGACATTAATTTTCGCGCTTTGTATAAAAATAGTAAACTCGCGCCACAACCAGCACAGCAGAGCCTAAACGCATCACCCACACAGAGTTAGTCAACAAAA
>JBDTEI010000163.1:0-3279 GCA_039922675.1 Microcoleus sp. | reverse complement strand
GCAGTTGTAACCGCCGATTTTTTCAAAGCAAGCGCGGCGGATTAGGGATGAGCTGGCATTGCCGATAAAATATTGATCAACTAATGCTTGGTAAACTTCTCCGGCGATGGTGGAGTTGTAAAATCCGCCTCTGAGCAAGTCTTGTTCGTTGATGTCAAGTGACCAGGAATAGACAACTCCGACAGTGGGTTCTGATTTTGTTAAGCATTCTATTTGTTTTTCTAGGTTGGGCGGATACCAAATATCGTCGGCATCGATGGGAGCAATGTATTCGCCTTTGGATTTTTGAATTGCGAGGTTGCGAGCGGCGGCGACTCCGGTATTTAATTGCTGCAATAAGATAATTCGGCTATCTTTTTGACCGAAAATTTTGATGATTTCTGCGGTTGTGTCTGTAGAGCCGTCGTCCACAGCTAAAATTTCTATATTCTGATAAGTTTGAGATAGGACAGACTCCAGTGTTTGTGCAATAAATTCCTCAGCGTTGTAAGTCAGTATAATTACTGAAATTCATGGCTGATTTAAATTGTGTTTGGTGCCGTTCATGTAAGATATATTTTTTTTTGTAAAAAATTTTACCTATCAGGCTGAGAGCTAATGGTATGTTAACAAAGAGCTAAGGTCGATCGCACATCGTCTGAAATTTTAAAATGTACATTTTCAATATATTGCCAAAACTAATAAAATATGCATTGACACAGCAGTTGGGATGCAGACTTGGTGCCGGAGTCACTCGCCGATGACGTCTGTAAAAGAAACTGTACGGGGCAAGTCTTCAAAGTTGGCTGCTCTCCGTATTAATATGTTCTATTTTATACCAATAGGCAACTATAAAATTAAATGCTGGTGCGGTGGAATACTCTCACACCCAATGGCTGGTGGGGCTTTTTATCAGGTTTACAAAAACAATGATATATATAAAGATTTCGTAAAGCTGTTGTCTTGATCAGGTGAGTCTCAGCCAGATGTGGCTTAGAATACAGGCATGAATGGGGAAAAATGCAGCCTACAATGCCAGCAAAAAAATTAGTTGAATAAAAACAGAAATCGAGTTATAAACAAAAAAGTAGACCTAATTTTACCCTTCGTAAAGTAGGAGCATTGAAATTCAATCATTTGTTTTCCCTGCAATTTAAAAAGAGCTCGGTGATGATTAATACCAACGATCCGACTGTATCCGTGATTATCCCCGTCCACAACGGGGGAGCTTACTTCCGCACCTGTTTGTCAAAACTGGCTCAAGCTGTACCGAGACCGATCGAGATTATTGTAGTTGCAGATGGCGAAAGCGACGGTTCTTGGCGTCTTGCCAAGGAATTCGGCGCAAAAGTGATCAGAATTCCCGAATCTGGAGGCCCGGCGAGAGCGAGAAATTTGGGAGCGCAAGCTGCGAAGGGAGATATTCTGTTTTTTGTGGATGCTGATGTCGCTGTTTGTCCTGAAGCTGTGGGTTATGCGAAATCGGTGTTCAAAAATAATCCCTACTTAGCTGCTTTGATCGGTTCTTATGACGATGCCCCTGGAGATCCCGATTTTCTATCGCAGTACAGAAATTTGCTGCACCACTACGTGCACCAAACTGCTAACGAAGAAGCTTCGACTTTTTGGGGCGCTTGCGGAGTGATTCGCCGGGAAATTTTTTTGCAGATGGGCGGCTTTAATGAGGGTTATCGCCGAGCTTCCATAGAAGATATTGAGCTGGGCTACCGTTTGAAACAAGCTGGTTATAAAATTCGGCTGTGTAAAACATTACAAGTAAAGCATTTAAAGCGCTGGGAAGCGGTGGGGATGGTGAAAGCTGACTTTTTTTACCGAGCGCTGCCTTGGACAGAACTGATTTTGCGCGATCGCAAATTGAATAACGACCTCAATTTGCAAGTCTCGAACCGCATCAGCGTGATTTTAACTTATGCAATGCTCCTAGCAGTTGTAGGGACGTGCTGGTCGCTCAACTTTCTGGTGCTGGCGAGCTTGCTGGCAATACCACTGGTAGCAATTAATGCACAGCTTTACAAGTTTTTTCGGGAAAAACACGGTATCATATTTGCCCTGAAAACCATTCCTTGGCACTGGCTTTTCTATTTTTACAGCGGACTGGCATTTGCGATCGGCACGGGTCGCCACTTATACAAAAAAAAGCCGTTGACTGGCAAAGTTAGGTTGCCAGTATCCGCCCAATAAATCAAGGTAAATTGTCCTTCAACCTCAAGCCAATCGATAGTTTATCAGGGTATTCACGGGTGCATATATTAATTTTTGAAGTTATAAATAATTGTATAGTTCTATAAAAAAGCTGGAGGTAGGCTGAGTGAAACATTATCCTGTGGCGATCGTCGGTGCTGGGCCTGCGGGTTTGACTGCTGCCTACGAGCTAGTCAAGGAAGGTATCATCCCTGTTGTACTCGAAAAAGGGGATAAAGTTGGCGGGTTAGCCCGCACCGAAACCTACAAAGGCTACCGTTTCGACATTGGGGGCCACCGATTTTATACTAAAGTTGCAGCCGTGCAGGAGTTGTGGCAAGAGGTACTGGGAAATGAGTTTATTAAAGTGCCGCGATTGTCGCGAATTTTTTATCGAGGTAAATTTTTTAACTATCCGATTAGTGCCTTCAATACTCTGTTTAATTTGGGGATAATTGAGAGTACGCTGATTATCTTGAGCTATCTGCAAGTTAGAATCTGGCCACTTCCGAAAGAAGAAACTTTTGAACAGTGGGTGATCAATCGTTTTGGCGAACGTTTATATAAAACATTTTTCAAGACTTATACAGAAAAAGTTTGGGGAATTCCCTGTTCGGAAATTCAAGCAGATTGGGCGGCGCAGCGGATTAAAGGATTATCGCTGACAACGGCGATTATTAATGCTTTGTTTGGCAGCAATGATACTAAAACGTTAATAAAAGAGTTTGACTATCCGGCTTTGGGTCCGGGGATGATGTGGGAAAAGTTCGCGGAAGCTGTGGAAGCTAAAGAGGGCAAGGTTTATCTCGATACTAAGGTGATTAGCTTTGAGCGTGAAGGTAATAAAATTAAAAGTATTACTGCTGAACATAACGGAGAATTAGTTCAATATTTGGCGGATAATTTCATTACGAGTATGCCGATATCGGCGCTGGTAGCACGGATGAAACCGCAGCCGCCTGAAGAGGTTTTGCACGCGGCGCGATCGCTCAAATATCGAGATTTTTTGATTGTATCCCTGATTGTCGATAGCCCAAATTTGTTTCCAGATAACTGGATATACATACATTCTCCCGAAGTCCAAGTCGGACGGATTCA
>JBDTEI010000162.1:0-5924 GCA_039922675.1 Microcoleus sp. | reverse complement strand
TGATTTCGGTGTCGCTGACGGATTCGATGTGGCCGTTGGTTTTGCGGGCGAGTTCCAAGGCGTACATACCGTCGGCTGGATTGCCGATCGCGAGCGACTTAGCAATTGTATTCGGTTTGACCGGTTTTACGAAATCGCGACCTTCGCGGTATGCTTGGGCGATCGGCGAACAACCGTCAGCTTGGGCGCCGCTGAACCGAACTTTCTTCTCATCGACTAAACCGACTTCGATGAATTCATTAAAGCCTTTGTAAATCTTGGTGAACAAAGAGCCAGAGGCAAGCGGGGCGACGATATGATCGGGCAATTGCCAGCCTAGCTGTTCGGCAACTTCGTAGCCTAGGGTTTTCGAGCCTTCGGAGTAGTAGGGACGCAAGTTAATGTTGACAAATCCCCAGCCGTGTGTATTTGCGACTTCGCAGCACAGGCGGTTAACTTGGTCGTAGTTGCCGTGAACTGCCATGACAGTTGGATTGTAAATCAGAGTGCCGAGGACTTTGCCTGCTTCTAAGTCGGAGGGGATGAAAACTACGCAATCGAGGCCGGCGTGGGCGGCGATCGCAGCGGTGGAGTTAGCTAAGTTGCCAGTGCTGGCACAGGATACCGTTGTGAAACCCAATTCTCTGGCTCTACTGAGGGCGACTGACACCACTCTGTCCTTAAAGCTGAGAGTGGGCATATTGACGGCATCGTTTTTAATATAAAGATTTTTTAGACCGAGGCGGCGCGCCAATCGGTGGGATTTTACTAAAGGAGTCATCCCGGTGCCGACATCGATAACGTTATCTGTAGCGACTGGTAAAAATTCGCGGTAGCGCCAAATTGAGTTGGGGCCTGCTTGGATGGTTTGGCGAGTGACGCGGCGGCGGATAGCCTCGTAGTCGTACTTGACTTCTAGCGGGCCAAAACAGCAATCGCAGACGTGCTTAGCTTGGAGTTCGTACTCTTCGCCGCATTCTTTACATTTGAGGGCTGTGAAGGTTGCTGCTGTGGATTGTGTTCTGGTTGCCTGGGTCATAGCTCAACTCTCTAGTTTTGCGATGTTTTCTAATTCTTCTCAGAGATTAGCACGGTCGATCTACCCCCGTCAACCATACCCGATTCTTTTAGTCGGGATTGATTTTGTAGCAGTATTTTGTCTGAAATTGGAGGTAGGTAGATAGTCCTCAATCTCTTTATCATAATGGGTTTCAGCCTCTGCCAGAGAATGCTGATCGAGAGGAAAATTATCTCGATTAACCGAACTCAAGAATGATTGGGCTGCAAAACTAATTTCAAAACTTTATAAAGTTTTTTTTGCTTGGCCACTCACAACTCAAAACTACAGGGCCCACGCATGAGGGCCGAGAAACCGGGTTTCTACGAGATTTTGGGTTTAGTAACGAGAATATAGCAATAAACCCGGTTTCTGAATCTCACCACGGGGGCGAGAAACCGGGTTTCTACGAGATTTTGGGTTTAGTAACGAGAATATAGCAAGAAACCCGGTTTCTGAATCTCACGGCGCGATCGCTATTCTTCAATAATCGAAAATCCAAAATCCAAAATCCAAAATCCAAAATCGTATTACCCGCCGCTGACGGGGGGGATGAGTACAACTTCGTCGCCGTCTTGGAGGATGGTGTCGGGGGAGACGAATTCTAGGTTGAGGCCAAAGCGGGTGCGCGAGCGCCACTGTTCTAATTGGGGGTATTGGGCGATCGAGCTTTCGAGCACTCTTACCACTGGGGTTTCGGGAGGAAGTTCTAGTGTAAGTTCAGAAACGCCGTAGGCTTCACCGAAGGCGGCGAACAGTTTAACGGTGACGGTAATTGAAGAGTTAGACACGGCTGTTTTGTGCGATCGACAGTTGGGCAATTATCAACTAAACCATACAATTAATTGAGAATGACGCGCGCCGAGCCCTAGAATTGAAAACAGCAATCTCTAGTTACGTTTTACCCGATCGGGCAAACATGACTGTTGATTGCAGCAGAAATTTTGAACAGTCTTGTATGCCGATCGCTCTCAACAACCAGGCGTTAGAAGTAGTTGGCATCCACTTAAATGCACTTAACTCAGGTCTAGTTGGCTGCTTTTGAGGCTACTGCAAAAGTATTTTTTGAGTATCCAGTATAAATACTTGACTGTAATTCTAGGAGAGTACAAAAACATCGCACTAAATTTAGCGGGAAACAACCCAGACAATGCCCTAGAAAACCGCTAATTTTAGACTAAATATCGGGTTTTCCAGCCCAGATTATAATTTCCTAAGCTTTGTCCTGCTTAGCAAGCGTGCCGTTCTATCTAAGAATAATACTCAAGTTAACGCGATCGAGATATTTATGGCAAGTAACGATTTTAAAGTGCTGCAAATTATTGAAGCTAAAGGCTGGTATGCCTTTGGTAGTACAAAGCAAAGCCAGCACGTTGAGAGGTGGGTGAGACCTGTTGTGTGTTGGGTGTTAATAGAAGATAAAAAAAAGCGGCGGATTGTGACTGCTACCGCTAGCTATCAGATCCAGATTGACGACAAAGAAGTCGAATTTTTTGCCCACGAAAGCGAAATTCAAGATATCGAGAGCCTCCCCAAGTCTGTCTCGGTCTCAGAATTTCTGAAAACAGAAGATTGAGATAGGGTGCAGAAGGAGATTGTTTAACAAGTTATTAATCATTCCTTAGTAATTCCTTAAACTTGCTGCCGGATGCTTTTTCAATTGGAGGCAAAATCACTCTAATTGAGGAGAGGAGGAGAATTTATACTTTTGCCTTGCCTTGTCCATCTCTAGCCGAAGGTTTTCAGTACCCCAAAAAATAAAGAGACCGGAAGATTGCTGGCAATGCCAACACGCTTCCGACCTTTGCTGAATAACAGGGTATGCATATGTTTCTAAAGTATGGCAGGCAAGCCTTCTAGATATCAAGAGGACTATTGCAATCACCCAAAGTAATTCCTTAAATTTGCTGCCGGATGCTTTTTCAATTGGAGGTAAAACCACTCTCATTGATGAGAAGGGAGATGAGAAGATAGGTAGAATTTATACTTTTGACTTGCCTTCTGCATCTATAGCCGAAGGTCTTCAGTCTCACAAAAAATAAAGAGGCCGGAAGATTGCTGGCAATGCCAACACGCTTCCGACCTTTGCTGAATAACAGGGTATGCATATGTTTCTAAAGTATGGCAGGCAAGTCTTCTAGATATCAAGAGGACTATTGCAATCACCCACTTTTGCTTTTTGGGTATGTTTGCCCGGTTCATACCATTTTAGACTTAAAATTTTAAACTTGAGGGTGGGTGATGGTTACAGGTGAAGGATTCTAGCTATTTTTATGTAGCGAGTGCTACCAAAAATGGGGGCGGTCGATCGCCCATTCTGCCTAAAATGTTTGCACTCAAGGTCGAAAGTGCGATACCTTCGGCCTGCTTCGCTTACGTCCGCCCCGCTGCTACTGCGACATCAAACCCCACTAGCAACAGGTTCAGGCTTTGACTGCCGCATCCGCCGCCCCAGCAGAGCCATCCGCACGCCACCCGCTGGCGCTAAAGTCACCCCTCGGCGTTTGGCCTGTACCGGCTTTTTCTCGGCCAATACTAAGTCGAAATCGCGCAAAATGGTTGCCACCACCAGTTTCATCTCCAACTGCGCCAGCGCCAAGCCGATACAGCGGCGGCTGCCACCTCCAAAGGGCAAATACTCATAAGGCGAGAATTGCCTCTCCAAAAACCGTTCCGGTTTAAATTGCAGGGGTTCTGGATACAAATCCTCGCGTCTGTGGGTCAAATAAATCGAGCCGATGACCACCGTGCCCGGTTCGAGTTGATGTCCCATCAGTTCCACGGGCGTGAGCACTTCTCGCGCAAACGTCAGCATTCCCACCGGGTAAATTCGCAGCGTCTCCTGACAAACTGCACTCAGGTAAGGTAAGCGGAAAATCTCCATCGGGTCGGGATTTTCCCCCAAACTGTCCAATTCTTGCAGCAACTTCTGGCGCACGGAAGGCAAGTGGTGAATCCAGTAAAACGCCCAAGCTAGGGCCGTTGCTGTGGTTTCGTGGCCTGCAAACAGCAGCGTCATCAACTCGTCGCGCAATTCTTCATTGGTCATTGGTTGCCCGTTTTCGTCGCGCGCGGCCATCATTAAGCTGAGAATGTCGGTGCGGTTGGCGTCTGGTTGCAGTCTGCGTTCTTCAATTTCCGCGTCCATCAGTTCGTCAATTTTCCGCCGCCGCTGTTTCATGCGTCCCCAAGGACTCCAAGAGCCCCAATCTTGCTGCATCCAGCCGAAAAACAGCATACTCGATCGCAGGGGAGAGCCGGTCATATCGACGACTGAGGCAAGTAGGGGCCTGATCTCTTCCAACCGCGGCCCGTCATCTAGGCCGAAGACAGCTTGTAAGATTACCCGCATGGTGACTTCCTGCATCGCGCTGCGAGCCACAAAAGGTCGATCAACCGACCACTTGCTAGCAACATCTTGAGCGATATCGCAAATTAGTTGGCCGTAATTCCGCATCCGTTCCCCGTGAAAGGGGGGCATCAATAATTGGCGCTCGCGTTTGTGCCTTTGTCCCGAGAGCATAATCATGGATTGTTCTCCCATCAAGGGTTTTAGGATGCTGTTCAGGCTGCCTGGAGCGTGAAGCGCGTTGCTGTTGAGCATCTCCTGGACAGCTTGCGGGTGGTGGATCATCACCAATGGTTTCCCGTTGTTCACTTGAGCTGTGAAAATGTCGCCGTATTGTTTGGCACATTTATCCATGTATGTCAGCGGATCGCCGATCCATTGAATTAGCTGCACAAGGGGTGGAGCTTTGGGGCCGTTAGGTAGTGTCATAGGAATTACCTGGGTTTTGGTCACAAGATTTAGGCAGCATCAACAGATATCAAAGGGTTTGAAGGTTTATTCAATCCCTCCCAACCCTTTTTTTTAGGGGAGAAGTGCATAAGTCCCATATCCCATTATTTTAAGAGCTTATTCTCGAACGGTGCTCACAATGTCCTGTCCGAGCTCTGTAAAACGCACTGTTTTGATTTGCCAAGGAGCATAACTGGTTAAAGTTTGGCGCACGCCCCCGAACAAACCTAGCATTTGACAGCTCGACAGATTTTGCAATTTCTGGCGGTAATTCCCCGAGGCCCGTAAATCTACGGTAGCTATTCCGAGGTCGCGATCGATCTTCAACCGATAGCCAACCAAGCCAAGACTAGCGAAAATCTGCTGCTTTAATAATTCATCAACGGCCGATGACATTAACTGATTTTCGGGGCCTGTTACTGTTTCCGGGTTCAGAGTTTGACAGAGATTGTTTACCTTATAAACTTTAACGGTGATAGTATTTTCTGATGCTACTCCACTGGCTAAAACAGGAGAAATAAAGTTAGGAGGCTGTGCTGCTTCAGCCGAGCGAGTCTGAAGTTGATTTCCAGTTAGCTGTAAGTCTCCGAATTGACCGGTGCTAGTTGGAGATTGGCTTTGGTTTGCGGTTAAGTTCGCTGAATCATAGCTGGAACTACTGCTAACGCCCATCAAAATTAATCCAGTGGCTAAGTACCCTAACTGTTTGCAGATACTGTTCATAGTTTTTAATACTCAACTCCACGTCTGTGCGTGGAGGGTGAATTTTTCTGATAGAAAGCACTTACTTCCTGATTACGCTCACTTATGAGTATTTCCCGGCATCCGCAATACGAGACTTCTTTGATAAGTTCTCGATCGATACATAAACCGCAGATGAAAAGCAGATAAACATACTCTAGAGCAGATAATTTCAGAGAATTTGTGAATCAGTGCCAGAGATATACGGAGATGAAAAAAAGTTAAAAGTTATCATTAATACCTGGATTTTAGTGTGGTCTCACGTAAACGGGTAAGGCACTTGATGCGTGCAACGCTGCTACAGGCTCGGTATCTCATCAGATTAAGCTCGTAACGCTAGATTGCCAG
>JBDTEI010000161.1:0-3317 GCA_039922675.1 Microcoleus sp. | reverse complement strand
TCTGTACGCAGCACCAAACTGTTGACAAAAAAACCGATTAATGCTTCTATTTCGCTGCGGTTGCGATTGGCGATCGGCGAACCGACAACAATATCTGATTGCTGTGCGTAATGGTAAAGCAACGTTTGAAAAGCTGCCAGCATTGTCATAAACAGCGTCACTCCTTGGCGCTGGCTCAACATTTCCAAAGCCTCGCTGAGCGGTTTTGGCAGTTGCAAAATCAGCCTTTTTCCTCGGTAACTTTGAATTGCTGGCCTCGGCCGATCCGCAGGCAAATTCAACATAGAAATGCCGTTTAACTGCCGCCGCCAGTAAGCAAGCTGCGTTTCTAAAACTTCCCCTTGCAGCCATTCGCGCTGCCATTTGGCAAAATCAGCGTACTGCACCGACAACTCCGGTAAAGGCGAAGGTTGGGCGCTCGCAAAGGCCGTGTAAAGTGCGCCTAATTCCTGAATTAGCACTCCGATCGACCAACCGTCGGAGACAATGTGGTGCATATTCAGCATCAGCAAATATTCGGCATCATCTAACTGCAATAATGTCACGCGCAGCAACAAATCTGTTGACAAATTGAAAGAGCGTTGAGCTTCCTTAGCCGTCAGCCGCTTGGCTTCAGCTTGTCGAGATTCCCTTGGCAAATTTCGCAAGTCAAATACATAAATCGGCAGGTGGAAAGGCGCAGATATTCTCTGCACTTGTTGGTCTTCAACCACGGCTAAAGTTGTGCGCAAAGCTTCGTGGCGGCGCACTATTTCATTGAAGGTTTGTTGCAGCGCCGGAAAATTCAGCGCGCCCGTCACGCGCAAGGCGGCGGGAACATTATAAAAAGGATTGTTCGGTACTAATTGGTCGAGAAACCACAATCGCTGCTGTGCAAAGGAAAGCGGTAGATTTCCCTCGCGCCCCATAGGAACGATCGGTGCAGGTGTAAAATTAGAAGTACGATTAGCTGCTTGTAAAAATGAAATTATTTCGGCTTTTCTCTGAGAAATTTCGGCGCGCAGTTCCGGTGTAATAATTCCTTCGGGAGCGTTGCAGCGCAGGCGAGAACCCTCAACAAAAATATTAATATCTAAACTGCGAAGGTAAGAGAGAAATTCAACTAACTCCACCGTGATAGAATCTCTTGCATTTGGCGATGAACTCGATATTTTTGGCTCGGGCATTTTGAGTCATCCTGTCGTTACTTTTGCAAATCAATCAAAGAAATTCCACCAGCGCATAAATTAAGAGCTTAACTTACCCCTTGCCGACTGTGGCCTAACCTAAGTATGATTCTGTTTGAATCCGCAACCAAAATTCTATCCCCAGGTTTCAGCTTATGCAGTTCATGGCCCTCAATTTCCTGTTCCTATGGCTGGCGGGACTGCTGTCCGTCGGGGTACTTGGCGGAGGTATATACATTGTCTATGAATGGTACATCGGCGAACTTGTAGCGATGTCCTACTTAGTCAGCGGAGTGTTGATCATTCTTTGGTCTGTTGGCGGTCGCTTTCTGAGTTTGCCGCTGTTCCGCCGCCCCGGTGCTGACGAACCCAAGCCGACGCGGACGGGTACGGTGCAGCGGGTAGAGAGGCCTGATGGCACTATTTTACAAGTAGAATTCTACGGCCCAGAGGACGGACAGCCGATTATCCTCTCGCACGGTTGGGTGCCGAACAGTATGGTTTGGTATTACGCGAAACGGCAACTGAGCGATCGCTACCGAGTGATTGTTTGGGATCTTCCAGGCTTGGGAAAATCCACTCGCCCAAAAAACAGCGACTACTCCATAGAAAAATTTGCCCGCGATCTAGAAGCCGTCGTTTCCCTAGCAGGAAATAAACCGGTTATCCTACTCGGACACAGCATCGGCGGCATGATTACTCTCACCTTCTGTCGGCTTTTCCCAGAACTTCTCGGTAGTCGAGTAGCTGGTTTAATTCTCGTAGATACCACTTATACTAATCCCGTCAAAACCTCTATTTTTAGCGGTTTATTGCGCGCTTTGCAGAAGCCGCTGCTCGAACCGATTCTCTACCTCGCCGTAGCTCTGGAACCCATTTTGTGGGCAATGACTTGGCTGAGCTATCTCAATGGTTCGCTGTTTATCAGTGTAGAATTATCGGGATTTAAAGGCACTGAAACGCGCGGTCAATTAGAGTTCTCAGGTTTCTTGTCAGCCTTGGGTTCTCCGGGGGTTCTGGCTCGCGGTACGCTGGGAATGTTCAAATTTGACGAAACAAAAACTTTGTCATCGATTAACATTCCAGTGTTGGTGATCTGCGGCGATTCAGATATTGCCACTACTCCCGCAGCCAGCCTGCGGATGAAAGCTGAATTGCCTCAAGCAGAGCTAGTTACTATCAAGCAAGGAGGACACATGGCATTAATGGAGCATAACCAGCAGTTTGCAGAAGCTGTCATGGCATTCTGTGCTGAATGTTCCTAACTAAAAATGTGAGTAGTCGTAGGGTGTGTCGCTCTCTAAAATTCTTAAATAAAAATCGACAATCGAGCGGGCGACGCACCTTACGAATACTTCGCTGTCTTCAAAATTCCACCTCTTCTCTAGTATCTGCGATCGCGTTGGTAGTTGTTTTATTTTTCGCAGCCCAGCGCACTGTTTCAATATATTTAGCCAGACTCGCCACCGTCGGTGCCTCAAACAAATTGCTGACAGGTAATTCGACTTGCAAAGCGTCTCGGATGCGAGAAACTAACTGGGTTGCTAGCAGGGAATGCCCGCCTAGTTCAAAGAAATTATCGTAGATACTAACCTGCTGTTTTCCCAAAACTTTAGCCCAAATTTTCCCCAGCACCTCTTCGATGTCAGTCCGAGGCGCTACATAATTTTCTGTTAGATCCTCGCTGTCTGCATCTATCTTAGGTAATGCGCGGCGATCGACTTTGCCGTTGGGCGTTAGCGGCAAAGACTCCAACACTGTATAAGTTGCAGGTACCATATATCCTGGTAACTTGTGTTTCAAGAATTGGCGCAATTCACTTGATTTTAAATTGGGAAGTTCGGATGTTTTGTGAATAGAATCGGGGACAACATAAGCTGCTAAATGTTTATCGCCTGGGATGTCTTCTCTGACAATTACTACCGCCTCGCTTACTTGTAGATGCTGGCACAAAGCCGCTTCTATTTCTCCCAATTCGATGCGGTAGCCACGAATTTTTACTTGGTTGTCAACACGGCCTAAAAACTCGATATTCCCGTCGGCTAGATAGCGGCATAAATCGCCTGTTTTGTAAAGGTGCGAACCTGGTTTATTATTAAAATGATCGGGAATGAACGCAGCAGCAGTTAAATCTGGGCGGTTGAGATAGCC
>JBDTEI010000160.1:0-3999 GCA_039922675.1 Microcoleus sp. | reverse complement strand
GTCCTCAGTGGTGTTTATGACCTGATTAAGGGGAAGCCCATTGATAATGCCTTACCTCTCTGGTCTAAGTTCATTGCCACGAAAAATGAACAAAATGAACATCTTGTTTCCCTGTTGAACGATCCAGGGAATGCAGATCTTTGCGAAGAAGAGGAGGAAATCATTCAAGAGGTTTATCAAGCTTTTGGACATCTCGATCCTTTTCTGGTTGCTGAGTGGACTCATGACCTTCCAGAATGGCAAGATCCGCACGGTTCAGCCATTCCGATTGCTGTAGAGGATATTCTAAAAAATGTGGGTAAGAGTGACGAAGAAATAGGTGAAATTCAGGATTCAGCCATCCGAGAGGCATATCTAGATGGGGTTTTGATGGGTAACAGTGACGAGAAAATAGCCCAAATTCAGCAGTCAGCCATCCGGGAGGCATATCTAGATGAGGTTTTGAATGGCTAGCATCATCATTAATTTGGGAGATGCTTTTTTGCTGGATACACCTCCTAACAGTGAACATCTATATATTGCCATTGCACAAACTTCTGAAAGCAGCTATCTCTTCGTTAACGTCACTAGCCGCAGACCTAATTCTGAAGATGCCTGTATTCTCCTACCAGGTTCGGGTGTGCCAAGCTTTATAATCCGTGAGTCTGTGATAGCTTACCAATTTGCTCGTGAGATGAATGCTACTGAACTAGCTGGATTAATTACGGCTGGTAGTCCTATTCCAAAAGGATCTTGTTCAGTGGCTGTTCTGGCACAGATCCAGCAGGGTGGTTTGGTTTCCAAGCGGTTGAAGAACAGGTATAAAGTCGCCCTCAAAGGTTTCTTGGGAATATCGTGAGATTGAGATTTTGTTGAGCGTTTAGTTCTGGAAACCTAAAATCTAACACTCCGATCGCGAATTTATGAGTTGTGAATCTGAGGAGGACTAATGTTAGATATTGCAGTAATACACAAGTAGAGGAAATTGTGCAATGGATAAACTAATCGAGTATCCCAAACTAATCAAGCGTATTTTGACCGAGTATATAGAATTGTGCAATAATCGCTCTTCTCAACAAGAAACCGAGACATTCTTGATTGCAGACGAGCAAAACGGTCATTACATCTGGATGAACCTGGGCTGGCCAAAGGGCGATCGCCTTACGGGAATGACAGTCTACGTTCGGATTCGCGATCGCAAATTTTGGATTGAGGAAGACTGGACAGAATATGGGATTGCAACGGATTTAGTAGAAGCAGGAGTTCCCAAAGAAGATATTGTGCTGGCATTTCACGAGCCTGAAATGCGGCAATACACAGATTTTGCAGTCGCTTCCTAGCACATTTATGGGGAAATTAACAATATATTATGAAGTACGAACTTTATTCAGATGTTATCTTACTAGACGATCGCCCTGACGAAGGACTTTATGCCGGTGATATCGGTACAGTGGTAGAACAACATGACGTTGAAGGACTAGAAACAGGTTACAGCGTTGAGTTCTTTGATATGCTGGGAAACACTGTAGCAGTTGTCACCGTGCCTGGAAGTTTTTTGCGATCGCCCACGGGTGCAGACAGACCTACAGTGAGACTGGTTAATAGTTTAGCTGCGTAAGTACAAAGAGCAGTTCGTGCGATATAATGTTATCACTAGATTGTGGAATAGTAATCCCAAAAAAAGGATAATTATGACCGTCGAACAAGCCATTTTAGAAAATGTGAAGGTCTTATCGCCAGACCAGCAACAAGAAGTATTAGCCTTCATCAAATTCTTGCAGTCCGATAAATGGGAAAATATCTATAAAGGACGCTTCAAAGAACTCCAGCAAGAAATTCGTCTGGGAATGGATGCTGCCGAACGAGGTGAAGTAATTGATGCTGAAGATATGTTTCGGAGTTTGCGCTTAAAGCTACAACAACGTCGCACGCAGGCAGAGAAATGAATCGGATTTGTAGATTTACAGTTCCAGCAAGTCGAGATATAGAAAGTATTATGGACTATATTGCCGATCGCAGCGGTTTTGATGCAGCAGAAAGCTTTCTGGACAGAATTAATGATAAGTGTCAAACGCTATCAAAGTTTCCGAGTATGGGACGCAATCGGGATGAGTTAATGGAAAATGTACGCAGTTTTCCGATCGATGATTACCTAATTTTCTACAATCCGATCGAAGCAGGAATTGAAGTTCTGCGGGTTGTTAGTGGCTATCGAGATTTAGAAGATTTATTCTCTGAGTGAACTGTATCGAGTTTCTTATATTATGAAAGCAATTGAAACCACCGGAAAAATTGACGATCGAGGGCGACTTTTTCTCGATCGCCCCTTGCGCTTGCCAACTACAGCCACGTTCGGATTATTGTCTTAGTACCGGAAGACACTGATATCGATCCAGATGATGACCACACTGAAACTGTCTTGGTTTGTGTAGAAGCGATTTCAATCGCCGAGTGTACTCTCAAAATTAACAGGTAAACCATCCTGAAATACCAGCAATTGTCCCGGTTGAATTTGCGTCCAAACTTCATCATCAGTCAGCGGAAAAGTAGCAATAACCGCCACCCGATCGCCTTCCTGTGTCAATTCCCGGAAATCCACAGTTACATCTTCATCGATCGAATGCGCCCTAGCAAAAGGTGCTTGTCGCACAATATAATGCAGATTAGTAGAACAGTGTGTAAATAAATGTTCTCCATCAGAAAGTAAATAGTTAAAAATTCCGTGCGCTGCCAAAGTTTTAGTGATTTCGTTCAGAACCTCGTAAATTTCCGTCAAAGCAGGCTTATTTTGAGGGAAACTTTCTCGCAACTTTTCTAATATCAAACAAAATGCTTTTTCGCTGTCTGTTTTGCCTACAGCCTTGTAAAAACCCGCACTTTCAGGATTAAAATTTTCCAGATTACCATTATGAGCAAACACCCAATAGCGTCCCCAAAGTTCCCGAATAAAAGGGTGGCAGTTTTCCAGAGCAATCGCGCCTTGGGTAGCTTTGCGGATGTGAGCAATAACGTTAGTTGAGTGAATGGGATAGCGCCGCACAACTTCCGCAACCGGAGAAGCAACCGCAGGTTTCGAGTCTATAAACAGGCGGCATCCCAAACCTTCAAAAAAAGCAATTCCCCAACCGTCTTGATGAACGTCTGTTCTGCCACCTCTTGCAGAAAAACCCTCAAAAGAGAAGCAAATATCGGTTGGAACATTGCAGTTCATTCCCAGTAATTGACACATGGTTTTGACCTCTCTGGAGTTGGGATTGATGGCGCAGCTATTGGTAGCTACAGATTGGCAATGATAGTATTATAGTATAAATTGATTTAGCTGCATAAAAAAAACAGAATAACTTGGAATTTTTAACCGCAATGCTACTGAAATAAAAACAATGGGTGAATCGAAGCTATCCGTTCGCTTTCGCCTTCCCGTTACCCGGAGAGGTTCGGTGAATGGTAGGGTAGGAAATCGCCAAAAATTAAATCCTGTTCCCATCAAAAAAGGCTTCATCGTTCCATTATAAGCATCTCCGGCTTTGCAAAAAGCATTTTTTTACGACTTGCGAAAGAGCCGCTGGCGAGCTTTGTATAGCAAGCAAGCGGGGAACCTCGCACTACAAATGCTTGCGAAGAGATGCGCCCGTGCCATTTGTCCGGCAATTTTTTTATTAAATTTATGTAAAAGTAAATTTTATGGAGGGAAATCAGAAAATTGCTTGAGATTGTTTAAAACTATTTGAGGCTTACCTTTGTATTGTTCTATCTTACCGCTGATATACACATATCCCCGTCCCATACCCGCATAACGCTTCTCGATTAGCCGCTTCAAGGGAGCCATTTCATCAGTTTTAGCATCAGGTATCCACAAATCTAATCTGTGATAGGATGAACCCGCATAAATTCGAGCATGACCGCCGATCCATTGATTAATTCCCGACTGTAAATCGCAGAAAATAGTAATAGGTTTAGCTGTCTCAGAAGCTGCTAAAATTTTCGGGTAGTGCAACCTCACAGAAAGCGCTTCTGTAGTTG
>JBDTEI010000159.1:0-3851 GCA_039922675.1 Microcoleus sp. | reverse complement strand
TCACAATTCTTTCCTGACGAAGAAGCATATTATGAAGATGATGGAGCAATCCATTGTATTTACCCGGACGAACTTGTAGAAGACATTGATAATATCTTAGCAGATGTCAAGGAATTCGACGAATTATTTGGTTTGCTGCCCACTGAAGAAATGGGAGAAAATATTGATATTTTCATCTCTGTAGCTATTCTCATGTCTATCGATCGATTTTGGGTACCAGAGTACCTAATAGCTGAAAAAGCCCGACTAAAAATGCTATCATAAGTATTGAACAAATAGATAGTATCCTGTAGGGGCGGGTTTAGCTAAAAATATCTGATAAAAGCGACTTTATCAAGGCAAAACCCGCCCTCTGCTGCTCTTGTAGGGTGCTTACGGCCCACCTTAGCGCGATATAGAGAAACAATCTCATTATTTCTTCCTCATCCTTCTCTGTGAACCTCTTTTAGGTAGGTGCTTAATTTCGCTTTCTCCTGCCGGAATTTCTACTTCTTCTACAACTTCTAAATCAACAATTTCAACATCATTGCTGCTCAATTCTTCGTCTTCCTCAATCTCCTCCAAATCCTGCTGACTTTCAATTAACCGCACTCCCAACCCAGAATCTTGAATCGGAAACTCATCAATTTCTTGACTAATCTCAGCTTCTCCAATCCCATCCTCAATTCCCACCACCGCTAAATTTTCCTGGCTGGCTGGACTAATTTGAGTTTCCCTGATTTCCTTCTCTACTAACTGCATTGCTAACTGCTGATTTTCCCTTGACAACTGCTCAATCTGACTCCCTTGAATTCTAATCTGTTCATTCAAAAGACGAATTTCTCGGTTTTGCTGCTGAATCATTTCTTCACCATCAGCAATCGTGCGATTCCTCTCTAAGATTACCTCATTTCTAGTTTCTAATTCCAAAGCGCTCATTGCCGCTTTAACCACATTATAAAAATGCGGCTTAGAAACATCAACTTGTTTAGCATTATGGCGACTTTTCCCCAAAAGCCCAATCTTTTCTCCTTGCTTAACAGCCAACACAAAACCTTGATGATTTTTAACTTTTAATTCTTTGACAAAATCAACTTGAACTAAACTGCAAATATATTTGTGACAGTCATAATAAAATTCTGCTTTCATAAAAAAGCACCCCTTTCTGCTACAGTCCCGCAGAATTATAGCACGAACAACGTTAAAACTCGAACAAAATTTCTAAAACTATACTGCGCGTCGATCGCCCTACCATAATTTCAAATGTATACGATGTCAAGAGTTGCTGCTAAAATTAATCAAAAATCAAGAATTGAGCAGCTCTAATTGCGTTCTTTGCTGACATAAGCGACTTCCAATCCGTGACGATAATAAGCTGTTTCTAAATCAACTATTTCATCTTTAACTTGAGGCTTTAATTCAAATAAGCTTAACTGAATTGGCTCATGATTTTTTTTGCCTTTGTTAAACTTGCTCAAAAGTCTTACTTCTAAATCCTGGTGCGATTCTAAATCGCCATCGGACAGAATATGATTAATCTGCAAGTTAAATTCTTTTAGTTTATGGCAAACTAAAATAGTCCTGTGACAAGTCATCGGATCTTTTTCTGCACACATTAAACTGATTTTATAATTGGCTGCGCCATTGAGCAAGCGCTGAATTCCTGCGGCAAATAGAGGTGTTGCTGCTACGCGCTCGTACAAAGCTTTACCGCCAGTATCGTAACAGCTTAAATCTTCCGGCCTCGCGCCCAACTCTTTGCCCAAAAAAACATATTGAATGCCCGCCATTGACAGAGAAGCGGTAATTTCGGGTTTATTAAAATGAGGTAAATAGCGGCTGAAAGGATGCGATCGCACGTCCGCAACCGCTGTAATTCCGTGTTGTTGCAGCCGGAAAAGAAACGCTTCAATACTCAGATTGGAGTGTCCGATCGTAAATAATTTCATGGCTTCGATCTTACTATTCAGTTTTGAGCTAGCCTACGAGACTTTCTGTAGTCTGATGGTTTTAACCTGCGGGTTTTTTCAGCAACTTTTGAATCAAAATTTGCAAACCCAGCAGCATCAAACCGACAGCCGCCAGTCCAAATACGCCTGTACCCAAAGCCACCATTCCCACTACTAAAGTTCGCACGGCGACACTAATTTTAAGCACAGTAATATTGGTGGAATGCACCGGCTTACTAGCAAAACTTAGAGCGATCGACATAGTTAGCGAATACAAACCAAAAGCGAACACGCTCGCGATCAGCGAACCAGTCACGCACCGCAAAACCGTAGGCTGCCGAGAAGATGCAGGCGCTGCATCCCCCGCCGAACTTAGAGGTTGAGATGTAGAATTAGGATTAGTTAAATCAGCCATTGCGATTTTAGATTTGAGATGTTAGATTTTAGATCTCTGGTTAATTCACCAAAACAAAAATCTGTGTTTGCTGTCATTTTATCAGTTCTTCGATCTCAATAGACTCTGTGCAAAGTTAGATTCATTTTTGCCGATCGCCCCCATCGACGTTTAACGGGCGATCGCGATCGCGCCATCTGCAAGTTACACCCTCGCAATCGGTGGTTTCGTATCATTTCCTTCCGAAAAAATCCGAATCCCAGTATTGCTAAACTTTGCTACCCAAAAATCCAAATCTGGAGAGGCGATCGCACTTTTAACCCGTTCCACAATCTGCTGAGCCTGCTCTTGAGACTCGCAGAGTGCAAACACCGTAGGCCCGGAACCGGACATCATCGTACCCAAAACCCCCGCCGACTCAAAAGCCTCCCGCAATTGCAACACCTGCGGGTACACGGGTAAAGCAACTTTTTCTAAATCATTGTGCAGCAATTGACCAATTTTTGATCGATCTTTTTGGGCGATCGCCCCCACCATCGGCCCCGAATGCAGCCGTTCCCGGCGACACTCCAAATCCTCCGCTGCACAATAGGAACTACTGAACTGCTGGCGATAAGTTTGATACGACCATGCCGTAGAAATACTGAGATTGCGGAACTTCGCCAGCACCACGTAAAACCCCCCAAACTCAGGCAGCGGCGACAGTTGATCTCCGCGGCCGGTTGCCAAAGCCGTACCTCCAGCAATGCAAAAAGGCACATCGGAACCCAAAGTTCCCCCCAACTCTTGCAACTCCGACTGAGTGAGTCCCAATTGCCACAGCAAGTCCATCCCGACTAAAACTGCGGCAGCATTTGCAGAACCGCCGGCGAGCCCAGCAGCCACCGGAATCTGCTTGTGAATGGCAATCTCGACTCCGCCGTATTTGGCCAAAGCATCGGGGAATTGCTGCGCCAACAAATCCGCCGCCCGGTAAGCTAGATTATTCTTATCCGGCGGGACTTGCGGGTGATCGCAGCGCACGCGGATCGTGTCTGTACCGATCGCGCGCAAGTCAATTCGATCGGCCAAATCTATGCTTTGAAGAACCATCGCCAGTTCGTGATATCCGTCGGGGCGATCGCCTATAATTTCCAAATACAGATTGATTTTTGCTGAAGCTAGCAGAGAATATGAACGCATAGGTGATTAAGCCGCAGGTGAAAGAAACCCCTGGTTGAAATTAATTGACACCAGTCAGAGTCCATTTTCTCACAACTCAAAGGAAATATTATGCAGGAAATGTGGAAAACTTTTTTTGGTTCCGGGTCATTTATTCCTCACGGGCACTGCTATCTGTGGCAGACCAAGTTAGTCTGGCTTCACGTAGCCTCAGATTCGATCATTGCACTGGCGTATTTTTCGATCCCGATTACACTGATTTACTTTATTTCCAAACGCAAAGATTTGCCCTTTGACTGGATCTTTGCCATGTTTGGAGCCTTTATCGTCGCCTGCGGGATCACTCACATATTTGAAGTCTGGACGCT
>JBDTEI010000158.1:0-3796 GCA_039922675.1 Microcoleus sp. | reverse complement strand
GCTCCATTCAGCTTTGCTTATTGTTTCTATACAAATAGGCACAATTATCCGATTTTTGCTGCATCTTATCCCCGCGAGAGATGAATACTTTCTTGGTTGCTCGGTTAATGGAAGATAGTTTATATCGCCCGCTAAATATATCTAAAATTCCTGGAAAATAAGCCTCGCATTGGATTGATTGAACGGTTGCTAGGGGGTAATCTGCTGTGGAAAACGATATCTGTGTGGATGTCGCGATTGTGGTAGGAGGCATAATTGGAATTACGGCCGCCACCCTCAGGCTCGATCGTAACGATATCCCACAATTGTATCCAGTGGAAACTGCACGCGATCGCCTCAATGAATTAATCGACACCATTTTTTAAACAGCACCAAATGTCCAACCCTTTGTCGCTTCAATTCCGCCGATTTGGCAACCGACATTCAATTAGCGAGTTAGAGAATACAATCAAAAGAGCCAGTAGTTAGTCAATCAAAAAAGACACCAGGTAAGCCAATCTATTTCATCGATTTATACTCGATTCTCAGCCTTGAATATCTCCTGGATGGCGTTTATCCCAACACCGAAGGGATTTCGTAAAATTGCTCGCGCGCTTGAAGCTTGTCTGTCAGCCCACCTAAGTTAATGAATTGCTCATCGTAGATTCCACGCAGTTTAAAATCGTTGAGATCGATCGCATCATAAAATATAGTTAAGGTTTTGGTTTTGGTTTTGGTTTGGACTTATCCAGAGTCAAATCCCGCACTTCTGCAACTTGACTGACTTGAAAAATCAGAGTAAATTTTTGGCCCATTTCTTTTTCGACAAATCGCTCTAAAAGCTGCACTTGCTTGGGTGTTAAAGCTTCGCTGCTGCGAACAATCAAACGAACTTCCGGTGGCTTCGCCAACCAGTTAGTCTCAGTTTTAATCAATTCCACCCGTTGAAAAGTCATAGTTCGGTTGAGCAGCGCCCGCTTCAGACTGGCTTCGAGTTGCCCTTGCTCGATCAATTCCACAAAGCTCACGCCCAGAGGAATCACAAGTATAGCCGTCAATGCTAGAGTCCAAAAGAGGGCTTTGCGGGCGCGATCCAGGGGGGTGTAGCCGGCAATTAAAGAGGCCAGCATACAGGAGAGAGTAATGCCCAGCAAATTAGTGATATAGAGGAGGCTTGCTCCCAAACTGAGCGACCAATTACCTTGAGATAAGCCTAAACCTATAACACAAATTGGCGGCATGAGAGCCACGGCGATCGCAGTTCCCGCCAGAGTAGCAGCAACTTTCGGCTGAACTTTGGCATAGCCGCCGATTCCCCCAGCGGCGATCGCAATTCCTAAGTCTAGCAATGTAGGTTTAGAACGAGCTAGAACTTCGCTCCCAAAGTCTGGAAGCTGTACCAAAGTACCCAGCAAACAAGCTAAAAAAATTGCTAGCAACGTCCCGACTGTTAATGCAAATAAACCTTTGCGGAAGAGCTGAACGTTACCTTCTACCGCTCCAAATGCTAACCCTCGGATTGGCAGCATCAGAGGCGCAATGATCATAGCACCGATGATGACGGCCGCACTGTTGGCAAGCAGTCCGAAGGTGGCAATTACACAGGAGCCTAGAATTAAGACAAGATAGTTAATATCTAGGGTTGATTCTTCCAACAAGTCAACTCGTATTTGGTTTAAATGCTGTGGAGCGAGTCTGCTCCTGGTGAAATATTTAAGACGAGCTCGAATATTGTTGAGCAAAATCATCTCCTTAAATTCGCAACAAAGACTTTTACCATTTTAGATTTTACAATGACTGATGACTATCCGGGTTGCGATCGCGGGTATGCGGTTGGTTTTTTTGGGGAAACTGGTATTAATCCCAGCCAGCAAGTTTTGAAGGATGTCCCGGAGCCCAAAACTTGCTGGCCGCGCCACGAATAGCCAGCAGTTGCATCAAATCCCGTGCGTTGAATGACCCGATCGCGATGAATGACGCGATCGACAATAATTGATTTATAATCAAGATATATACTTCACCCAAATAATCCCAAATCATGCTCGCAGAAGCAAACGCCACACTCTGGCCTAGTCTAATAACTGTTTCAGCATTAATTCTCTACTTCGTTGTTACCATCAACGTCGGCAGAGCTAGATTCAAATACAAAGTTTCTCCCCCGCAGATGACAGGAAACCCAGACTTTGAGCGAGTAGTGCGAGTCCAGCAAAATACCTTAGAGCAAATGATTCTATTTTTGCCCTCGCTGTGGCTGTTTTCGCAATTTGTCAGCCCAATTTGGGCCGCCGGTATCGGCGCAGTTTGGATAGTTGGACGCATTTTGTTTGCTTGGGGATACTATCAAGCGGCCGAAAAACGAGTCGCAGGATTTGGCATTAGTACCTTAGCTACTTTAACTTTGCTTGGCGGTTCCTTAATTGGCACAATCATGTCGCTGCTGAAGATTTCACAGCTATAATTTATATTAGTAGGGTGCACCGCGTGCACCTTATTTAGGTAAATATAACTCTTTCAAGAATATTCAGGATTAAATATGTCAGAAACCAACAAACCAGTATTTCAAATTAACCAGCAACTCTTTCAGCAGCTTACCGAATGGCAAGAAAAACTCGCACTAGAAGATGAATTAGCAAGCGAGTCAGAAGATGAGAAACCAACAGAGGTAAAAAGTCCTCCCGACAGTTATGAACAGCATTCTCAAACAGATAATTCCTAGCGTGTGGCTAGCAGCATCCTTGGCATTTCCGGCTGCTGTCTCGGCTCAATCGCTGACACAGAGCCAAATTGGGCAAATCAATAGCGGTTTGTTTCGTTCTAACTCTCAAGATTTTTTTGAGCAAGGAAATCGCCAACTGGAAAGGGAAATCGCAATTTTTTTGTTACCCAAGAAAGTCGCTTCAACAGTCAATATGTTGAAGATTGATGAAAAATTGCGCTCTCAGCTTTGTCGCGAAGATTTGAAAATCTCCTTGCAGTATTCTGATACAATCAGTGCTGCTGAGACTTCTAGTTTTAATGCAAAACTGAAAGAGATTTGCACGCACAATTAACATAAAAGTGAGGGAAAAATTAAAGTTTTAGCGTTAATGGATAAAGAAGTCATGACTAAATTGAAACTAGCTATGCTGGAAGCGGAAACTGTGCCTCAGTTGACTGCTATCATTATTGATTACACTCATGAGGAAATCATGATAGTTTTTAATGAGCTTGAATGGGAACAGCAGGCGAAAATTAAGGATATTTGGAAGAGTGTTTGAGGGATGGTGTGTTTATAAAGTCGTAGGTTCCAGCACCGGACACGGCATTACCGTGTCCCTGCGGATATCGCGTAATGTAGCCCTACTTTTCAGGAAGTGATTCCAAACACAATTGACGGAAATGATCGCCCCTCTGCTCGAAGTTTTGGTATTGATCGAAGCTGGCGCAAGCTGGCGAAAGTAGCACGACTTTAGCATTATTTTGTTTGCCTAATTCTGCCGCCCTCGGAATAGCTCTTTCCATTGTTTCGACGATTTCCCAAGCATTATAATCGGCTTGTTCTAGCCGATCGCTAAAAATACCTGCCGCATCCCCAATTAACAGCACCCCCACAGCTTTCGCCTTGATTGTATCGATCCAGCCACTATCATCGCCCTCTTTAGGATCGCCGCCCGCAATCAAAATCGCCGGCGCTCTGACAGAAGCTAACCCGACTTGCGCCGCATCGTAATTAGTCGCTTTGCTGTCGTTGATAAAATCTATGCCTTCCCAGGTGCGGATGTGTTCGAGACGGTGCGCAACTCCGGGGAATTTATCGATCGCCCGGGCGATCGCACTT
>JBDTEI010000157.1:0-4434 GCA_039922675.1 Microcoleus sp. | reverse complement strand
CAAACAAGCCGTCATCCCCCGATAAAACTCTTCCACCCACTCCACAGCCGTATCCGCACTCACAGCCAGGGCTATCGTCACCGCCAGAGGCCTTGCACCCATCGCAGCCAGATCCGACAAATTCGCCGCTGCGGCGCGCCATCCTGCATAATAAGGGCCTGTGGTGCGATCGCTAAAATGCACACCATCCACCAACATATCCGTCGTCACCGCCAGAGATTGGTGAGGATTTGTCGGAAGTACCGCACAATCATCTCCCACAATTTCGGCGGGGCAGAATTTTTGCAATATTCTTAAAAGACCTTGTTCTCCGATATCCTTAACTTTCATAATTAGCAATTAGTCTATCGAACTTTCGCACTTTAAATAAATCCACTTAATTAAACATAAAATATGACTCCCACTCAAGCTTACTGTGTATCTCTTCTGACTTCACGGCGCTAGATAACTAAACCTTTCTTCCTTCTTCCTTCTTCCTTCTTCCTTCTTCCTTCTTCCTTCTTCCTTCTTCTTACCATTCCTTACCAGAACTTGGCGGCAAGCGCAACCTCGGAAACCGATAAAAAGTATCCCCTTCATCATCCACCTCTAAAATCGCCGAAAAAATCTTCACTTGCCGGTTCAAATACTGCTGAGCGACTTCAGCCTCAACCCTAGCGCTAGCAGCCAATTGAATCAGCGACATCTGACTGTTTTGAGTTTCTAGCAACTGATAAAAAGCCTCATCTAACTGTCGCTTTTGCTTGCTTTCATTTAGATTATTGACCATTAACAAGCCTACGAATCCGCCTAAACCAATTACCAACAAAAATTCTAAAATTGCCATAAGAGGGTTGTAATTGCTAGTTGGAATAACGAATCTCAGTAGCTCAAAAGAATGATGTTAATTAAACTTCTACTTATCTGATTAACTCTTCCAGCCCGCAGAGGCGGGCTTTGTTTGTGTGCTGGCGTTTCTAGCGATTTCAATCGCCGTCTTTCTTTGTTATTGTTTCTTCCAGCCCGCGGAGGCGGGCTTTGTTTGTGTGTTCGCGTTGCTAGCGATTTCAATCGCGGTCATCGATCAAACTTGAGGTTGAACCAAATTTTCCTTTCCTTTAATCACCTTAGCAGATATGATCTTGTCTCCCTGCCTCAGTTTCTCCAAAACCTCTTTTCCTTCAATCATGTAACCAAAAACAGCATACCTGCCGTCCAACAGATTCAAGCCAGCGGGCGTAAGTTCAGGTTCAAACAAGAAAAAGAAAAACTGAGAAGAACCGCTGTCTGGTTCAGCTTCGGCGCGGGCCATCGCCACAGTACCGAAAGCCGAAAAAGGCAAAACAGGCTCGTCGCGATAACGCCCCGCATCTTCTAGAGTAATCCCATAGACAGGTTCCTTGTCCTCTCTAACAAGCACTTCCAGCGGCACATTCCGGTATTTGCCAGTAGCTGGGTCAATAAAACCCACTTCCTTACCTTCGGGATCTCCTGTTTGCAAAACGTAGGATTCTTCCGATCGAATAAATGGTAAACCATCATAAAAACCTCGATCGACCAAATCCACAAAATTACCAGCAGTCACAGGCGCGCTGTAACCGTCAACCACAACAGTAATTGTCCCCTTATCCGTTTCCACCGCCACAGTAGCGCGCCCTTTCAGTTGAGGCAGATTAGCATACTTAGCAGGCACTTCAAACGGAAACTTTGTCACCATCAACTCTTCGATTTCGCCTACCGAACCCAGGATTTGGGCCTTCAAGTCAATCACTTTTTCCCTGTTTTTAGCCTCAACAGCCTTTTCCAGTTCGGCCACTCCCTCCTTGACTCGCACGACTAGCGCCTCAGCTTCCGGCTTTTTCGCCTCGGGAATACTCGCTAAAATGTCAGACTCCCGGAGGTTGAGAATCCTCGAAGCCTTGCTCACATCGCTGCTAATGGGCCCCCAACGTTTAGAACGGATGTGGTTGCCAATGTCTTCGAGACTGGCTTGTACCTCTCGCACACTAGGATTGTCAAGAGGTAGAGCGTAGCGCAGCAGCGCCTTGCCGTCGGTAATCGCATTCCCCGCAGGCATACTGCTGCTGGGGCGTTTGGCATGGGAAACTGCACTGAAACTCATGGAGAGTACGAACAGCAGGATTGCTAAAGTGGCGGTCTTGACCCAGCGCTTGCACGTATCGATCGAGAAATTAGGCCAATGCGACATAACTTTATAACTTTAACTTTTATTGCCTCTATTATCTTCCCACAGCGCGCGATCGCCTTCTATCCGTTACATCGGTGGCCGAACGCAGGTGAACAAGCCAGAGCTTTTTAGCTTTCCTTACAGCACTTGCTCCCTTTGAACGGTAAAATAAATTGCCAATTGCTTTTTGATGCCGTCAGCTAGACTGCGGCTTTAAGCTGATCGCGCTCAAAAACGGATACAATCCCCAGACTCCTTGAGATAGAGGTTCCTGCTCCCAGATTCATCTGTGGAGTAAATCTCAAATCAAAAATCTCAAATCAAAAATCGACTGACTGTAGTTCCCCCGTGCCCACAAGGCGACGGGATTGCCCGCAAAAATTTATATGATTTCCAGTAACGACTTTCGGACAGGTGTTTCAATTGAATGGAATAATGGCGTGTGGCGGGTTATCGAATTCCTCCACGTCAAGCCAGGAAAAGGCTCAGCTTTTGTGCGGACAAAATTAAAAAATGTCCAAACCGGAAACGTGGTAGAACAAACTTTCCGGGCCGGCGAGACTATGCCTCAAGCCAATCTCGAAAAGAATGTGATGCAGCATACCTATAAAGAAGGCGACCAGTTTGTCTTTATGGATATGGAGACTTACGAGGAAAGTACCCTCACTGCCAAGCAAATTGGCGATCGCGTCAAATACCTCAGTGAAGGGATGGAAGTCAGCATTCTGCGCTGGAACGAGCAAATCATGGAAGTGGAACCGCCCAACTCTGTTGTCCTAGAAGTGACACAAACCGATCCCGGAGTCAAAGGAGATACTGCCACCGGCGGCAGCAAACCCGCCATTCTCTCCACCGGCGCTCAGATAATGGTGCCTCTATTTATTTCCATTGGAGAACGGATTCGGATCGATACTCGTGAAGACAAGTACCTGGGTCGAGAGTAGAAACTACGGAGGAAAAAGGAGTTTTTGGTTCAGAGCTTTTAGTTCAGGGTTAAATAGCTAAAAATTTAATTCTCATGGCTCCAAGCTAAAAAAGTACCCCTTTTTTCTCCAAAATAGGTAGATTACCCTCGCTTCCCCGCCTTCCAATTTTCAATTTTCAATTTTCAATTCTCAATTCTTAATTACCCTTGAATCTGCTGTGCAACTAGACTTAAACCAGCTTTGCGAACTGCTAACTGTTTTAGACAAAACTGGCATTTCGGAACTGACGTTAAAAAGTGGGGAGCTTGAACTGACAGTACGCAAAGGCATTCTGGCAAGCTCGCCAGAAACGGCTGCTGCACTCCCTGCTATGGTGGCGAGTGTCGCTCCGATCGCCTTGGGCGCTGTTGCTAGCCCCACTGCGGCCTCACCTCCTGCTGTTGACCAAAATTTAGCAACGGCTCCTGCCGCTGCCCCAGCCGCTGCTCCAGCCGCCGTGCCTGCTCCTGTCGATACCAAATGGGTCCCAATTATCTCGCCGATGGTAGGAACCTTTTATCGTGCTGCTGCTCCCGATGAGCCACCTTTTGTGAATGTGGGCGATCGCATCAAGGTCAGCCAGACAGTCTGCATTATCGAAGCTATGAAGCTGATGAACGAGATTGATGCTGATGAAGTGTCCGGTCAAGTGATGGAAATTTTAGTGCAAAATGGCGAACCTGTCGAATACGGTCAAGTCTTGATGCGAATTAATCCGGATTGAAGCATTACTTTATTGTTATGGACAGAATAAATGCTAATATTTCGAGATCACTTCTCTCCGGTGAGTTTGATGAAGTCATCCCAGCCTGTCCCGCAAGAGGTTGTGCAACAAGTTGCTGAGTATTTCAGTATTCTGAGCGAGCCAATGCGTTTACGAATTTTGAACTTGCTTCGCGACGGCGAAAAATGCGTACAAGAGTTGGTGGAAGCTACTCAAACGAGTCAAGCCAATGTTTATAAGCACCTAAAACTAATGCTCCAAGCTGGTATCCTCACTCGCCGGAGTGAAGGTACTTCCGCCTACTATAAGGTGCAGGACGAGTTAATTTTCGAGCTGTGCAATATGGTGTGCGATCGGCTTGCTACCCGGATCGAACAGCAAGCCCTCCACTTTCGGGCATTTAGCCTGACTACCAAGCACTGAACAGTAGTCAGTAGTCAGTAGTCAGTAGTCCTCAGTTATATCAAATCCGGTAACTACGGAATTATACCCTGCTCGCCGTGCGGGACGTTTTGCTCCGCGATCCGAAGCGAGCGACACGCTCGCACTGCACTCCGAAAATTATTATTCCGATGCTC
>JBDTEI010000156.1:0-5550 GCA_039922675.1 Microcoleus sp. | reverse complement strand
CGGCACAAAGTGGGTGATAGCGTTCGAGTCGCCGTGCCGCCGGAAAGTATCTGCATTTTTTGAAACGTCCTGCTGAATTCGCTCTCTCTTACTGCGGTGATGGCGAGGGACTCTCAGCCCCGGGCGAGGGAATATCCGCAGGACTCGATTCTGGCGACGGTGCGGGACTCTGCGAAGTAGGAGTAGGAGATTCTGGCGATGGTGAGGGACTTTCGGCACCGGGTGAGGGAATATTGACACCGGGTGAGGGAATATCCGCAGGAGTTGGGGCGGAAGTTTCCGGGGGTGGTGGAAGTTGTTCGGGATCGGCGGGCAGAGGGTTTTGGAGGCTACGCACCCACAAACCTAAACCGGCGAAGGCTAACATCAGCACCAACAGCCCCAGCAAAGGCAGCCAACGCTTGGATTTCTGTTTTTGAACTGGTTCCGGGGCGGGGGCTGTTTCGGGGTACAGCAACTGTTTGGACGATTCAGAAAGCTGAGATTCTGGCATCCTCCCGGTCTTCTGGAGGGATGCTGACCCTGACACAGACGGTGACATCGGCAGCGACACCGGCGCTACTGACACCGGCGCTGCTGACACCGGCGCTGACGCAGCAGCCGTATCGAACAGAACCAATCTCTCCGGCGACATTCGACAGTAAGTCATCACCACAGAGGTGTTGTCGTAACCGTTTTTCTCGTTGGCGAGGCGAATCCAAGACTGAACCGCAGCTTCCAAAGACATTTTGCCGTCAAGTACCTCTGCGCCGTAATTCTCCCAAGATTGCTCTACCCAGTCGTTGTCGCTCAAACCGTCGGAACACAGCAGCAGTAAGCCTTCATCTTCGATAATCAATCGCTGAATCGTCGGGCGCAGAAAATCGCCGTCCCGCGTGCCCAAAGCTTGAGTCAGGGCTCCTGCATCCGATCGCAATTGAGTCTCCCAGTATAAACTGTGTCCTAAATGCACTTCCCTGGACGCTACGTCATCGTCCACAGTCAAGCGCTGACAGTAATTTTTGCCAATCCAATAAGCGCGGCTGTCTCCAACATTGACTAAATAAAGTTCGTGACTGTTATTGGAGAGCACATCTTCGGAAACTTTCACTTTTTGAGGCAACTGGAGGGCCATCACCAAAGTCGTCCCCATCCGCTGTCGCAACTCTTTTCCCTGCTCGTTATTTTGAGCAGAAATTACGTTATTGACAACTTTCACTATTTCTTCGAGTTGCTTGATCACCATTGCTGGCGCCATCAACTCTTGTTGTTCGGCGATTTCGGCGAGCAAATTTTGGATTAAAGCTTTCAGGGAATGCACGGCTAATTGACTGGCAACTTCTCCTCCTTCGTGGCCTCCAACGCCGTCGCAAACCATTGTTAAGTAAGGAATTAGTTTGTCATTTCCGCCACTTTTGAGCGATTGAAAATCAGCAGCAGTCGGATAGCAACTGTCTTCATTTTGGGAGCGCTGCGGCCCGGTATCGGTGATGCCGACTACTTCTAAATGCAGAGGCAATTTAGCAGCTTGTTCTAATAGTAAATCGTTGAGTTCCAGGGCGATCGCATCTAAATTCATGCTGCTGCGGCGCATAAATACACAAATCTCTCCGAGTTTCGACTGTATCTCGGGCTGGGCCGATTCCACCAAACCCGACCACACATCTCCCAAATCCTTCAGAGTCGGTACAAAGTTGCCGGGATGCAGTTGCAGCAGGCGTACCCGCCAACCTTCCACCCGCAAATTTTCCGGTACCAACAAACTCGCAGCGACTCCTTGTTCCGAAAGTGGGGTCCACAGTTGGAGCATTTGCCACAGCCAGTAAACTTGGCGCGCGGCACTTGTCTGAGACCAAGCTTGTAGAATAGAAGGATACAGGCTACCGAAATTATTGATCGGCACATTTTCCAACAACAGCACCTCTGTTGTGGCTTCCGGTGCTTCCCCGAGGGAACAAAAACCGTATACTTCGGGCGTATGCAGCCGCTGGGGATACAAATGCAGGTAAGGCATAATGTCCACCGGCAGTTGTTCGGGGACGCCCGGAGGGATAGATGGACGGCTGTCGAGCCAGATTTGGGGTGCAATGACAAAATATCGATCGGCGATTACCTTACCCGCCGGCACTTCCTCAACGGCTGGGCCCACCGCCCACAAATATCGATAAACTAAATCGGTTTCGCAAGCTGCGCAGTGCTGGCGACCAAAGGTATTGCGCGGTTCGGGACAGCTAAGATTCGGGCAATAAATTGGTTCGGAGAAATTACTGATCATATCGAAATAGTTTGTGTAAAAACATTCTGAAGATATATGATTCCCAGGCCCAAATTCACGAGCTTGAGAATAAACTGATTTTAGCCCCTATCAATTTCTTAACTGGCTTTGGGGCCCAAGAAATTGTAGTTGCTCCCGGTGGACACCGGCTAAAATTGTAGTCTAAGTTACTAAACTCTGACTTTGAGTACAATGGAAGCCTTAACCTGGTACCGCGATGTGAACAATCGCGATCGGGCTGGCAAGTCACAAAGCCTTGCAGAGTCAGTTGTTGGCAATTCTTAAATCTCAAATTTCAAATCTAAGATCTTTCATAGTATCACCTATTCTTTTATGATCTGGACTCCCACGCTGCTTTGGCTGCTAGCTGGGGCTTTGCTCTGTTTGGCAGAGTTATTTCTCCCGACTGCTTTTGTTGCTTTTATGATGGGGCTGAGCGCCTTCGCTGTAGCTGGATGCTCTCTAGTTTTACCTTATGTTAATTTACAGATATTCCTGTGGATGTTATTTTCGACATTTTTTGTGCTGTTGTCCCGGCGGTTGATACCAAAAGGCAAGGCATGGGCGATCGCAGATTCTCAGGAAGCTAAAACTTTAACAGAAATTCCCCCCGGAGAATCGGGTCGAGTGATTTATGAGGGGAATTCTTGGCGAGCTCGCTGCGAAGACACTTCTACCGCCATCGGCCCCAACCAAAACGTCATTGTCGTGGGACGAAAAGGCACTACTTTGATAGTTTTACCAGAAAATTTATTGCATTCTTAAACAAAATGCGTAATCGATCGCCGACAATTAGTAGTTAGTCAGCAGTCATTAGTCATTAGTCATCCGTCATTAGTCCAACGTCATTAGCATTTTGTAGGGGCGGGTTTAGCTAAGGATATATGATAGAAATGACTAAAGAAATGGCAAAACCCGCCCTCTCAGTCATTAGTCAGCAGTCAGTATTTAACACTCAAAATTGATAGGAGTCAACCGTGGAACAATTTTTTTTACTCGTGTTTTTAGCATTAGGCGGTTCAGCTATCGCAGGTTCCGTCAAGATTATCAATGAGGGAAATCAAGCATTGGTGGAAACTTTAGGTAAATATAACGGCAAGAAACTCGAACCTGGTTTGAATTTTGTAACGCCGTTTCTCGATCGCGTCGTTTACCAGCAAACTATCAGAGAAAAAGTCTTAGAGGTTCCCCCGCAAGCTTGTATCACCCGCGACAACGTTTCCTTCACCGTTGATGCAGTGGTTTATTGGCGGGTTGTGGACTTGGAAAAAGCTTGTTACAAAGTAGAAAATCTCCAGTCAGCAATGATAAATATGGTGCTGACTCAAATTCGTGCGGAAATGGGTCAACTGGATCTCGAACAAACCTTTACTGCTCGTTCTCAAGTTAATGAACTATTACTCAGGGATTTAGATATTGTTACCGATCCTTGGGGAGTTAAAGTAACGCGGGTGGAATTGCGCGATATTATCCCTTCTAAAACTGTACAGGAATCAATGGAATTGCAGATGGCAGCCGATCGCCGGAAACGGGCGGCAATTTTGACATCGGAAGGCGAACGCGAGTCGGCAGTTAACACCGCTAAAGGTAAGGCGGAAGCGCAGGTTCTGGATGCGGAAGCGCGCCAAAAATCGACTATTTTGGAGGCGGAAGCTCAACAAAAGGCGATCGTCCTGACAGCACAAGCAGAACGCCAAAGTCAGGTTTTGAAAGCTCAAGCTACTTCTGAGGCTTTGCAAATTATCGGCAAAACTCTGCAAAATGATCCTAATGCGCGGGAAGCTTTACAATTTTTGTTAGCTCAAAACTATTTGGATATGGGCTTGAAAATTGGCAGCAGCGACAGCAGCAAGGTGATGTTTATGGACCCACGCAGCATCCCGGCTACTATGGAAGGATTGCGATCGATCGTTGGGGAAGGTAATAGTAATGAGGTGAAAAAATAGAAAAAAATGGCGATCGAAATCACTCCTACAAAAATAGAAATGGCGATTAAAATCGCTCCTACAAAAAGGATGTCCGGATGGTGCGCGAACTAAGAATTAATTCAACCCGCGGAGGCGGGTTTCGTCTGTATAGCAGCGATTTCAATCGCCGAGTAAGTAACTTCTTCCTTCTTCCTTCTTCCTTCTTCCTTCCCTAAGATTCTTGAGCCAAAGTACACCGATCGCACAATCCAAAAAATTCCAATGTGTGATAATAAATCTTAAAAGAATGAGATTGTTGTAATTGGCTTTCTAAGTGATGAACTGGGCACTCGTCGATCGTGATGGATGCGCCGCATTCGAGACAAGTGAGGTGATGTTGGTCTTGGTGGGCGGCACCGTAGAGAGACTCGCCGCTAGCGAGAGTTCTGACGTGAACGAAGCCCTCTCGCTTTAAACCGTCGAGGGAGCGGTAAACGGTTGCTAAGCCCATGCTTTGCTCGCTGTTACGCAGTTCTAAGTAGATATCTTGCGCTGAGAGCGATCGATTCAGGACTTTGAGCAAGTTTAAAATACGCTCCTGACTGCGGGTGCGGTTGGTTCTCATAATTTTTGTCTGTAATCTGCTGGAATCAAATTTGTCCCTGCTTCTAGGCTATCTTACTCGGGGCTGTGATACGAAATCCTCGTCTACACGAAGGAAGACTCGGCGGTTGAAACCGCGTCTACACATACGAAGTCTGCCTCCGCAGACTGGGGAATAAGAGCGTATTTAAGCCCGGATTTGGTGTGGAAGGTCGATCGCGCGCAGCCTGGTTGTAGAATACAATGGCGCTAACTTGCACATCACCTATCGCAACCTTCCCGTGACTCAGAAATATCTTGCCCAAATCTATGTTACCCTCCGCCCTTCGGTTTTAGACCCCGCCGGCACTGCCGTACAGTCTGGTTTGCAACACATGGGATACGACAATGTGGAGCGCGTGCGCATCGGGAAGTACGTTGAATTGACGCTGACTGCTGCGGATGAGTCGGAAGCGCGTGAACAACTCGATCGCGTTTGCGACCAACTTTTGGCGAATCCAGTTATTGAGAATTATCGCTTTGATTTGACTGCAATTGCTGTACCTGTTGAGACAGCAGGGGTATAAAAATGAAGTTTGGAGTTATTGTTTTTCCGGGTTCAAATTGCGATCGCGATGTGGTGTGGGTGACTCAAGGGTTGCTGCACCAACCGACGCGGATGATTTGGCACGAAGATACCGATATTTCGGATATTGACATCATTGTAATTCCCGGCGGTTTCAGTTACGGAGATTATTTGCGGTGCGGCGCGATCGCCCGTTTTTCTCCGGCGATGCGAGCTACGGC
>JBDTEI010000155.1:0-6904 GCA_039922675.1 Microcoleus sp. | reverse complement strand
CCACAGGCCTTGCGGTTCCTGTTGTCACCGGCAACGCCAATTTTGTCAGCAATTCCCCCAATCAAATCAAGGGTACAAATAGCGACGACACTCTCATCGGCAGCAGCGGCAATGATGTTATCTACGGATTCCGAGGCAATGATTCCCTAGACGGTGGCCTTGGCAATGACACTCTTTACGGTGGCAAAGGTAGCGATATTTTGCTGGGTTCTAGCGGTAATGATATCTTGTTTGGCGGCAAAGGAGATAATTTACTGAATGGCGGTTTGGGAAATGATACTTTGACAGGAGGAATAGGAACCAATAAATTTGTAATTGCTACCAACTCCGGGAGTGATTTTATTACCGATTTTGAATTCGGTCAAGATGTTTTAGTATTGGCTAACGGGCTGGTTTCCGCGCAATTGACGATTACTGAAGATCGAGGTAAAACATTAATTCGGTTTACCCAAACAGGGGAGCTTTTAGCTACTATCAACGGAGTGGCTGGCGGCAGAAGCCTTAGCGCGATTAATTTCGGATTGCTTTAAAGGTTCGTAGTGAGGACTTTAGTCCTCATTATTCTTCTGTTTCTTCGAGAGAGACTTCGTTTGTATAGGATTGGTTTCAACCGCCGAGTACCCAGCGCACAATCAGGGGCCAGATCTCCCTGGCACCCCCCTTAAAAAGGGGGGACAAGAGTTATCAAAGTCCTCCTGAAAAAGGGGTGACAATAGTCTTCTCAAAGTCCCCCGACTATCCGGGGGATTTAGGGGGATCTGGCCTCAGCAATCAGCGAGATTTCAAGGTTAAATACGATCGCGCTAACACCAATCAACACCGCTGATATCGCATACCCGGTAACTGCGAAACTAATCCCAACAATTCCAACTGCAAAAGAATACCAGAAACCGTCCCCGCTTCCAATCGGGCGGCCTCCACAATTGTATCAAAAGAACTTGTCCCAGAGCCGATCGCCCCCAGCACCACAGCCAACTCCGCATCCAACGGCGGGTCTTGCTTTTGGGGGGGTGGATTTGTCGGAAACAAGGACAACTGCTGCGCGCTGTCCAATTTTGGCATAGCTCCGAGCATTTCCAGCAACCGATCTTCGCTTAAAAGTCGATCGCTATTCGGGAGAATCGGATGAGCACCTTTACTCAGCAACTCCAAACATCCAAACGATCGCTCATCATCCAATCTTGCCGTCAAAACATACACATCCCGGCAGAAATCATTAGCTTGATAAGCAGTAATTAACGCCCCCGACTTCTGCGGAGCCTCTATCACAATAGTAGCGCGACTCAAGCCCGCGATTATCCGATTGCGGCGCGGAAAATTAGTTTTATTCGGTTGAGTGCCCGCCGGATATTCGCTGATTGCCAATCCTTGCTGCACGAGGCGATCGCACAACCGTTCATTTGGCTTAGGATAAACAATATCAACCCCAGTGCCAAAAATAGCCAAAGTCCGGCCTCCCGCCTCCAAACAGCTTGTATGAGCCTCCGTATCAATACCCGCAGCCAATCCCGAAACCACAGTAAAACCGTTTTTAGCCAAAGCCGTGCTAAATTTACGAGTCCAGCGGCGGCCGTATTCCGAAGGACTTCGAGTCCCAACAATTGCCACTGTCGGCGTAATTCCTTGATTCTCTTTGAGGTCAACTAAACCGCGATAATACAGCACCGGCGGCGGATTGGGAATTTCTAATAATAAGCTGGGATAATCTTGATCTGCGGGTGTCCAGAAACAGGGATTTTTGATAAGATGTTTTTCGATAAATTCTTCGGGATTGAGTTTAGATCGTTCTTGCACAACAGTTTCTATTGTCTGCTTTCCCAACCCTTCGACTCGCATTAAATCTACTGGTTTTGCCGTCCAAGCATCTGCCAAACTCTTAAAATGTTGGTGTAATCTTTGTAACAAAATCGGCCCGATACCGTTAATCTGCGACCATGCCAACCAGTAAGTGCGTTCTTCTAGCAAAGACTTGCCCTCAATTTATCCGAGAATAATTTTATCATTTTGGGTTGATATATATTTTTTTAACGAACCGCGAAGGCGCTAAGAACGCGAAGGGAAGAAAGGAAGAGTTGAAAAGTAATGGCTAAGCTTTCCAATCCACAAAACGGGCGTAAATATAAGCTATGATTTCTCCTGTTACTGTCCGAAAGCCTTCGCTAGATTTCCACCATTCTTGTGGGTTGTAGTCTTGCGGAACCGCAGCTATTATCCCGACTTTAATCTCAGGATTCAGCACTTGTTTAAAAACCATCCAACTTCGGCGGGCGTGAGTACCAAAAGAATAAAGATTAATTGAGTCCACTTTTAGGGAAGAAGCAGCCAGCCAATCTCGAATGGCGATCGCCGAAGCAGCAGTGCGGTGTTTCACAACATTCGGTGCAGGTACAGCTACCACTTTGTCCTGATCAAATCCTAGCGCAATACAAGTCGCGGCGGTCAGTTCAGCATAATTTTTATATTCAGCCAGATAGTAGCCCTTACTTACCGGAAGTCCGGTTGTCACCAATTGCCGGTATCCGCCTTTGTTGAATTCCGCGATCGCACTTTCGACTGCATAATCCGGTAACCAGCCTTCCACAACCAGTATATCTGCTTTAATCGGCGCATTTACCGCCAAAAATGGATGAATATTTGTGATTATTAATGTCATTGCAATGATTAAACCCGCGATCGCAATTACCCAACCTTGCCAGGTAATTGCCCACATTTCTCGGCGGCGAATTAGGCTAATTTTGATTTTAGGTTTTCGCATCCTTCCAAAATTCATATCAATCAAATTCTTGATGATTTACGCACTTTTAGGCTAGAAACCAGGTTTCTAGCCTAAAAGTGCGATCGCAAAATGAGCTTATAGAAATCACGCCAAAAACCTAACTTTCGAGTGCAACAAAATTAAATCCATTAAATCCCGCACATTGCTCGTTGCCGAACCTGCTTTACTATTTATGTTTAAGATACTCAAAAACGCTCTTATCCCCAATATCCTGCGGGATCGGTTGAAAGAACTTGCGCACGGCAAAAATGATGAACAAGACCGCCCAAAGTCCCAGCAACAACTGTTCATTTTCAGGTGTCAAAAATCCAAAAATATGCCCTAAAAGTAATAGCGGAACTCCGGGAGTCAAAAACTTAGTTTCTAGGCGATTAAAACAGAAAGCTTCTTTAAAAAAGATGCCATTCAATGCTGCAAAAGTAAAGCCAATTCCCCACAAAGTCGCCGGATGTTCGTACACCGCTAAAGCCAAAGGTTCGCTGCTTTGGATAGCGACAAACAATGCTGCCGCGCCGCCGATCGCCCAAAACACCTGTAACGTGCGGTGCAGCGCAATCATGTAAATGTGAATAGTTGCCAAGCTAACGCCCAAAGCTATCCAGAAACACGCAAAAACAGGCGTTACGGCTTGAATTGCCATTGGGTTGTAGCCCTGTTGTAGCACCAGGGTAGCGCCCATAGCTAAACACAGCGCCGCCACCCCCAATCCGGCGCGGTAGATCAACACTCCCGTGCGATCGCTTTGCGTAATTGTAAACTCGCCGAATTGCCCTTGATAGACTTCCGATTCATCAGGCGATTTCAGTAATTGCATCACAGTTTCCTCCTATCTATCAGACACGAATGTACTTCTACCAAGATATACTTTATTGATAAACCGATACAGCGAGACCGAGCGATGCCTAAATTTAACAAGCCTAAACTTAACAAGTCTAAATTTGACGATCGCCCAAATCAAAGCAAACCTCTTCCTTCAGAATCCGAATTTCCTCCAGTTCAGCTTGATGAAACCATTGTAGCAGGTAGAAGACCGAAACCGCTAAACGACTTGCAGCGCCTGCTTGCCGAAGTAACAGAATTGAAAGAGGGGTTCAATCCAGAAATGTTAGCCCATCTCGTTGAAAACAACCCATTTAATGACAACCAATTTGAAAGCAAAATCAGGAAAATCTTAGGAACTAAAAATATTAATTCCACCATCAAAAATTCAATCAAATATCTGGAATACATCAAGCAAAATATGCAATTTCCCTGCCATGTTACTGGTAGAGAAGAGTTTGAATGGGAAGAAGAGTATATAATGGGTTTGGGTAGCAAAAAAGAATATGCAAGGCTTAAGAAAACTCAACCTTCTTATACTGATAACTTCACAATTGACCGAGTGGAGGATTTGGTTGTTCATGAAGACGACCTATTTGCCCAAGTGCAGCGCGTCGGCGATCGCAAAAAGTTTATCTTGCTTTTAGTAGAGCTAGAATCAGTTGATGCGATCTCCCCAAACAATCAGTTATTGCATGATTATTCTGTGTGGTATCTCAACTATTAAGGAAGTCTGGGAAGAACGGGAGAGGGGAGAGGGGGAGATTGGGGAAGAGAAAAAATCTTGCTTCTTTCCTCTTGCTTCTTTCCTCTTGCTTCTTCCTTCTTCCTTCTTCCTTCTTAATTACATTGAAGCAGCAAAGTGCGATCGCTCGACTTTTGCCAAAGCTTCAACTAAACTGCGAACAACAGCAATCATCGCCACTTCGCTGTTAAGTTGGCTGACAGCAGAACCGACACCAACACCCGCAGCGCCGGCGCCAATAGCCAGCGGTGCAGTGACGCTGGAGATGCCGGAAGCGCAGAGTACGGGGACTTGTACGGCGCGGGAAATTTCAAAGGCGGCGGCCAAGGTAGGCGCTGCTTTTTCAATCAATCCCAAGGTTCCGGCGTGAATTGGTTGGGCGCTAGTGCCGCCTTCGGTTTGAATGATGTTAGCGCCAGCTTTGACTAATTCTGTTGCTAACTGCACCTGTTTGTCCAGTGTCAGAATGTGGGGAACTGTGACAGAAAGCGTGATGTTCGGAAATAGCGATCGAGTTTGGCGAGTCAACTCCAAAACTTCCTCAGCTTCAAAGCGGCGCCCTACAGCGTAGAAAGCATCAAAGTTGCCAATTTCAATCAAATCGGCACCAGCTTCTACCGCAGCCACAAACTTTTCTGGTTCCACAGCCGATACACAAATTGGCAAATTTGTCAACTGTTTTGCCATCAATACCAAATCGCGATCGCAAGCAATATCGACAAACGAAGCACCGCCGAGATCCGCTGCTTTGACAACAGCCGCAACGTTGGCGGCATCAAAATTATTTAAACCGCTGATAATTTTCAGGGCGCGGCCTTGCTCAAATGCGCGCTGCAATTTAGAATTTACACTCATCGTTAGTTTTCCCAATCAGAAAATTTCTTAGACTCATTTTGACACAGATTAGAACTATTTTTAATTCTTAATTTTTAATTACTTCCCGGCTGTCGAAATTTGTGGACATCTTTAATAACTTGTGCCCAGCCGTCAGAGAGAGATTCGAGAATACGATCGCCCTTTTCCTTCGTCGCCACCGTCGCATCGCCCAATACACCGCTTTGAGTCAACTCTCGCGTCAGCCAAGCAAAAGGCAAATTACCTTCCATACTCAGCAAACTGTCGATCGGCAAATCCCTCGGATACTCACAAACTGCTCGCTCCATTTTCACTTGCGACGGCAAAATCGACAACATCAAACTCGTTTCTGCATCACCCGCGTCAAGCTGAACAATCGCAGTATTTTCCCGATCGGGAAAATACTGAATTTCTGTTCAAGTCAGATATGGAAAAAAGCGCGATTCTGGAATAAAATTGTGCATATTATGATTCTACAAGCTCAAGAGCAAAAGTTATGAACACATTTGAGCGCCTAAAGATCGAGGGGTTTCGCCGTTTGTTGTCGGCAGAGGTGGAAATGCGACCTCTGACAGTGATGATTGGTGCTAACGGTGTTGGTAAAAGTTCTTTTTTAGAAATATTTTCACTTTTAGCAGCATCAGCCAACGGTCAGTTACAGTCCAAAATTTCCGAGTTGGGCGGTCTAACTCAGATGGTAACATTAGACCGGGCTGATAGCGTTTTAATCTCCTTATCTATGCCCATAGAGAATCAGGAACCGCTAAACTATTCTATAAAACTTGCAACCAAAGGTCAATTCTATGAAATTGGTTCAGAAACCCTAATTCAACAGCGCAATCCCCATGCTTCTCAACCTTTTAAGTATATTGAATCTCGCGGTTTAGATGTCAAATATTTCATTCCAGAGGATGGAAAGCTCCTAAGCCCCAACTGGCAGTACAATCCTTTAGAAAGCTCACTGGCTCAGGTTCCTAAGATGTATCGGGAACCAGAAACATTGAGGCAGCACTTAGCTTCATGTAGCTTTTATAAGGCTGGGGAGTTGAATCTTTCCCCTCAAAGTCCGATCCGTTTACCTCAATCTATGCGGCCTGCAACTTTGCCCGGTAGTAAGGGAGAAGATTTAGTTTCATGCCTTTATTATCTGCGAGAAACCGATCCAAATCGATTTGAAATTATCCAAGATACACTGGCTGCGGCTTTTCCTGATTTTGAAAGGTTGAGTTTTCCGCCAGTAGCAGCCGGAACGTTAGCAATGACTTGGAAAGATAGAAATTTTTCTCATCCTTTTTATATGCACCAACTATCCGAAGGGACGCTCAGGTTTCTCTGGTTGATAACCCTGCTGCAAAGCCGAGATTTGACTGCTATCACGCTGATTGATGAGCCGGAAGTTAGTTTACATCCAGAGTTGTTACAACTGTTAGCGAATGCCATGAGAGAAGCTTCTCAAAGAACTCAACTAATCGTAGCAACTCATTCCGATAGACTGATCCGATTTTTAAAGCCTCACGAGGTGCTAGTTTGTGATGCTGAAGATGGTTTAGCTACTCTAACTTGGGCTGACTCTATAGACTTAGAACACTGGTTAGAAGATTATAGCTTAGATCAGCTTTGGGCAATGAATATCATTGGAGGCAGACCGTGAAAATTGCTATTTTGGTTGAAGGAGCAACGGAAATGGCATTTAAGGCTAAGTTGCAAGA
>JBDTEI010000154.1:0-9062 GCA_039922675.1 Microcoleus sp. | reverse complement strand
CGCGGGTTGAAGAACAGGCGGTGAAAATCACGTAAAACGTGATTCTCTTAAGTCCGCGGAGGCGGACATTGTTTGTGTAGACGCGGTTTCAACCGCCGTCCGATCTTCTTCGTTTGTCAAGACGCGGTTTCAACCGCCGTTCGATCTTTGTTTGTCAAGACGCGGTTTCAACCGCCGTCCGATCTTCTTCGTTTGTGTAGACGCGGTTTCAACCGCCGTTCGATATTTGTTTGACTTTCTGGCGGTTTCAACCGCCGCCTTACTTCGCCCAAGCCCGATGACCCATCAACGCCGCAAACGGCCGCACTCCCCGCAACTGATTCGACAGCGGCAAATGACCCCTAGGTGCGCTCAAATCCCATATAAACTCCTGCGGGTAGCGCGTCCAATTATTCCCCTTCTTCCAGCCAATTAGCGGCCACAATTTATCCCAATTCTTGCCCGAACTCATCCAAATTTCGCGCTGCACTGAAAAGCCAAATTTACCTTCGGAATGAACTTTCCACAGCACATTCATTGTTTGCAAATCCGCCACCGGCAAACTCTCAACTTGCGTAAAATACAGCCACTTTCTTTGCAAAGCTGTTTCGCCCGCCAATTCACAAAGCTTCTCTAATGTCAAGCGATCGGCTTCTTGAAATTCCTGTATCGCCAATAATTGTTGCAGCGGAGTGTAATCAATGTTAGAGTCCGATCGCAGCGGCACAACTCCAGTCGGAAAATTCGATTGCAAAAACTCCGTCACTCTCGGAGAGTCAGCACTGTAAAGAATTTGGTAAGCCTTACCCATTACCGCCGTCGGTTCCTCCGACTTGCGTTCTAATAAAAATTCCATCAATACGTCCCAACCGGCATCTGCTATGTGTTGTTGCAGCAGTTGCAGTTGAGATTTTTCCGAACCCGACCTCAACTGAGAGCGCAATTCGGCTGTATCGGCCGCCGAGTCCAATGGAGAAGTAGAAATCGAGTCAGTCATGGGAAACTATCAGCTATCAGCTCTCAGCTATTAGCTGAAGCCCTGGTTTTCCCCCATTGTACAATGGTACTGACTTCGATTCACTTGTCTCTACTCGGATGTCTGCGCGCAACGCCGCTACCGTCCGAGCCGATCGCACACTCCTAGTCAATGACAGCAATCGCAACGCCGGTTTACCATCTGAAATTTGCGATCGCTGCCATGTCCAAGAGTTTCTGGCCCAGCCTAATCGTCCACGATCGAAACCCATGCAGAGAACGAAGGCGGAAAAAAGTTAATGTCATATTCCGAGTCTTCCCACTCCTTCACCCACAGCGGTACAACGCCCGGGCGAGGAGTTGCCCCAAAGATCCGTTCCTTGGATTCGATCGAGTGAAATAGCTGTTTTAAAGTATCTCCCCGATCCAAAGCGGAGCTGAGGATGTCGTCCAAGTCAGGATCGACCCGTTTGACGCGGTTTTTGTCGTCATCAAGCCACAGAAGTTTCAAAGACTTCAGATCCCTCGGACTGAGAATGCTCTTGTAGTAAACGCGCTTGAGGGTCGCTACGGGCTCCAATGAGCGTTCGATCCGGCGAATTTGCTGAACTCGCAGGTAGTGCCATTCCGCTAAACGCTTGCGTTCCGAAGGCGCGAGAGTTCCCTTCCCGGTTGAGTGTTTGTAGTCATAGTTAACTAAACTGCAAGCCATATTGGCCAGCAGGTGAATTAACTGTTTTTCTTTTGGTGTCGCCTGACGCCGTTCCTGGGTTCTTGTCAATACGCGCTGTCTGCGGGTAGTTTCGAGAATATTTTCCATTGGGTTTTTACGAGATGAAATACGATTGTGCCAGATCCGAATCCCGAACATCAGAAGATAAGGCAGTTGATAGGCGGGGAAACTCCACCGACAGACTCGCCTTACCTGTTTATTTTCCCATTCACCGTTCTGACTTCAACCCCTCGGATTAGGTAGAATGAATATTCCGAGCGAGTTTTCACCCCCCTTGAGCCAAGGTGGTTGCGACAACAAACACACCACAAACACAACCGCAGCGCCGGCGAACCAGTGACAGCGCCAATTATTTCCTGCCTTTACCTGTCTTTACATCTTCTTGCTCCCCATCCTCATTCGTTCCAGTGTAGTTAAAGTCGGGACGACTGTCCCCCGCAGTAAAACTGCTGGCTGATGAAGATTGTCGGACGATCGCAGAAGCGCGGGCGCTGCCCGTATGGAAAAAGCTCATGCCACCGGTGGCAATTACCGCTAATACTAAGATGCTGTTTTTCATGTTCGATGACCCTGATTTGAGTAGATAGACACCTTTTGGCTAACCCGATCTGTCAGAAGTGGGTTGATGCAATAGCCCACTTGTCTTCTGATAAATCTGCCTGCCATAATCAATTCAGACAGGCACACCCGCTTGCGATCGAAAACGCCAGAAGTGACGTGTTACTAACGTCCACGATCATCCACCAACCTGAATTTTTAGGGTAGTGGGGCTTTAGCCATCAGGGCGTCGATCCATCAGGGAGTTATGCCATCAGGGTGCTCATCTATCGGGTAGTTAATTCATCAGGGCGCATCTTCTACAATTAGCCACAGACTTAACTTTTATCGTTGAGCGAGTGGCTAGCAGCGCACTGACAGCGCTTTTAAGAATTAAACTTTTTGTGGATTTATCCCCAAAAGTTTATCCTTAAGAATTCCCGCACGCGAAAGCCCGGGAACTGTCAGCAGCATGGAATTCCATGCCATCTAAGTCAACTAAAAAAACGCAGATTAACGATATCTCCCACTCAAGCAGTCCTCAGCCAAATGCTGGGGTTTTTTATTTGCAGCCATTCCAGCGCCTTGAACTCCGGCATAGGGTAGCGGGCTCTGAAGGCACAAGGTTGTCGGCGCTGCGGTTATGAATTTCCCTGACAACATCATACCATCGAGTGAATTTTAAAGTATTATTGTAAAAAAATGTGAACCAAATGGCGTTTTGGCGTTCTCAATCCGGTTGAGTGAAAATTTAGATGATTGTGTGAACGAGTATCAAGAAAAAGGTGCCGGGTACGATCGCCATCCTCGCATGATTTAGGGTTGGTTGCAAAGATACCGTAAAGATTAAGAAGGAGAAGGGTGAATTAGTAGACAATAGAGAAAGAAGAACAAAATTTTCAACCACAGTAAGCTGGCAATAATTGCAATTTGTAACCTTTCGATCGCACAGCACAGGGGCGCAGCATCTTGATGAACTCGCAGATGACAGCAGAAGTCAACTCAACTAACCAATATCAAGTCGGAGGATATTTGCCTGCCGGTGCGCCCACCTATGTCAGGCGATCGGCAGACAGTGAACTCTACGAAGGACTAAAAGCCGGACAATTCTGCTACGTGTTGAGTTCGCCACAAATGGGAAAGTCCAGCCTGCTAGTGCAAACTGCCAAAAGGTTGCAAGCAGAAGGTACAGCTTTTGTCGCCATCAACTTGAGAAGCATCAGCAGCCCAGAAATTTCCCTCGAAAAATGGTATGCCGCGATCGTGTACCGCATCGCCAGCAGCTTACGCCTCACAAATAGGTTTGATGCCCTCAAATGGTGGAACGATCGCGAATTGCTATCGCCGGTGCAGCGATGGGAGATATTTATCGAAAAAGTTCTGCTCAAGTCACTTCGGCAAAATTTAGTAATTTTCATAGATGACATTGACAGCACCAGCAGCCTAAATTTCAGTACCAGCGATTTTTTTGCTTCGATCCAGGGTTGTTACTCAAAGCGGGCAGAGCAACCAGAATACGATCGGCTGAATTTTGCGGTTTTCGGAGTAGCAGCCCCGTCACAATTGATCAGAGATCAAAGCTGCAACCCTTTTCATATTGGACGGTCAATTAATTTAAGTCGATTGGAACTGGACGAAAGTTTTCCACTAACAAAAGGATTGGCACTCAAAGCTTTTCGCCCCCAAAAAGTGCTCCAAGAAATATTAACTTGGACGGACGGTCAACCTTTTTTGACTCAAAGACTGTGCCAATTGGTACTTGAATACGGGCATTTCATTGGCAGAAATTGTGAAGCCATGCAGGTTGAACAAATGCTCAAACACAGAATTATTAAAAATTGGGAAGAATGGGACGAGCCCCAACATTTGACAGCAATTCGCGATCGCCTTTTCCACAACCGCTGTGATCTCACCAGACTGTTAACGCTGTACCAGCAAATTTTGCAACCGCCCGATTCCCAAAAAACGGAAGAAGCGTCGGGAGTTGCTGCCGATTATGCCCCCGAACAAGTCGAATTGCAACTGTCAGGATTGGTGGTTAAAGCTCAGGGTAAATTAATAGTTGCCAACCTAATTTATCAATCTGTTTTCAATCAGTTTTGGGTCGAAAAAGAACTGGGAAATCTGGCTCCGTACCGCGAAGCGCTGGCGGCCTGGCTGGCTTCCGATCGCGAAGATAAATCGCAGTTACTGACCGGCGAAAGTTTACAGTTAGCTTTGGATTGGGCCGCAAACAAACAATTAAGCCAAGAACACTATTGGTTCTTGAATCCCGGAACTTTTCAAAATAAAAAATCCACAGTCGCTGTCGCACAAGTTGTACAAAGCAGTTCAGACCGTGGTGCAGAGAGTATTCTCACCCCGCCCTCAGATACTGTTTTATCCGGCAGCAACGAAGAGATATTGTACGATCACATCATCTCCTGCGTGGAAAGAGAATCCCCCGCACAGGTAATCGAGCGCTTCCGCAAGCTATTTATCGACGGCATGGGCTATCCCGATCGCGAAATAGAAGCAACTTTGTACAATATAATCTCCGTCAAGCGATCGGATCGGGAGTTTAAATATATTATCCACCGTTGCTGCTACATCCCGATCAATCGCTGGCAATTGCACTCACAGAACAAATTGGCGATCGCAAATTTGGTAGCTTTATTTAAACAGACTTCTCCCCGATTCGGGATGGAATTTTACATAGTCAAGCGCTTGCAAGAACAAATAACCTTCTTTACTAAAAGTGAAGAATTCCAGACCCTAGAGCGCTTAGTAAAAGCCGTAGAGCAAGAGCCACAACCGCAGAAACAAGATAGTCATGTTCCCTTGGGCGAATTGATTTGTCGCTATCCTTATTTGTACGGGCATTCTTTGCTGAGTAAGGACAGCATAGAGGAAGACCAGCAAACTATCAAAAAACTGGAAATTCAAAGACAGCGAGAATTTGAAAACAATTTGTCTCAATATTTAAATTATTTGGTTGAGCCGAGAAATACAGAAATAGGAATTGTGCAGCAGGCGCCAAATCCCACACTTTTGAACGATGCGGAACTGCACTTAGCTGTTAGGGAATTTGCCGGGAAAGTAGCAGGCGACCGCAGCTACAAAGAATCGGCTCAGTTTTTCCTGAGAGATGCTAGAAAGACTCCATCTTACAGCTCATTTAAAGTCGATTTGTATGAATATTTAATATCATCAGTAGAGCCAGAATACGGCGGGCGTCAATTTAATGACCGCTTGTATAAGCACATCAAAAATACGTTTCCCGAAAACGACTCGGCGAAACTAAATAATATATTGTTAGCTCGGACTTGCAACCAATTATTCAACTTTTTAGTAGTGGAAAATTCCCAACATCCCAGCCACTACGTTTTTTACGACTTGGTATACAACCTCGGCCCCAGCCGGACAATGGGTTTACTGCTGAAAATATTACTGCTTTCTGGCAAAGTTAAGCCTGAGTTGGAAAAGCGATTTTCTATTTTGTTCAATCATTATGAAGGTAAAGCTTCTGATGAAATTATGTGGTTTATAAAATCATTGGAAAATTTAAATGTGGCTTTGGTGGTAAATTTTGGGAAGACAGATTTATCTTTGGTTAAACAGCATCTTATTTTGAATTGAAAAATCAGCAGAACTATACAGAAGTATAGTAGTATGCAGTAGACCTCTTGGACTCCCCAGCTTTCATATCTTCAAATTATCTGCGTTGATCTGCCTTACATCTGCGGTTGATCTATTAATCTAAAGTTTATGCAAGAAGTCTAGTCAAAAATAATATGATCAGCTATCTCAAAGGTACAGTCGCCAATATCGCCAAAGGCAGCAACCGCGTTATCCTGACTCTCGAAGTCAATGGAATTGGCTATGAAATCCAAATTTTGCCCCGCGTGACCAGTCAATTGCCAGCATCCGGCGAAGTCGCCCAAATCTTTACTCACCAGCAAGTTAAGGAAGACCAAATCGTATTGTACGGTTTTGGCAGCACGGCAGAACGCGATTTGTTTCGGCAGTTGACGAGTGTTAGTGGTGTGGGTGCTCAACTGGCGATCGCACTTCTTGATACTCTAGGAATGCAAGATTTAGTCCAGGCGATCGTCGGCGGAAACACCCGCATCCTCGCCAAAACCCCCGGCGTGGGCACAAAAACCGCTGAACGCCTCGCCCTCGAACTCAAAAGCAAACTCTCGGAATGGAGACAGGAAGCAGGTTTGACAATTTCAGTCGCCGCCGGAGTCCCCGCAGCGATTCAAGAAGAAGTGGAGATGATCCTGCTGGCGATGGGATACACTGGGGCGGAAGTCTTGCAAGCGCTGCAAACCCTCAGTCAAGACAGCAACTTGTCAAACAAAGGTAATGCGGATGATTGGATACGCGAGGCGATCGCCTATTTGAGCCGATAATCACCTACCAAATCCAGCAACCGGGCATCAAAACCCAAATTCGACCCAAGCAACCAACCTATCCGTGCGAAAAATTTGATCCTTCACGGTTCCCCTGTGATACTATATGGGATTGTGACAATCGTACAAAAAAGCATAAAATCAATTCATGCCACTTACACAACAGCGCAAACAAGAAATCATGGGCGATTTTCAAACCCATGAAACCGACACAGGCTCAGCAGATGTGCAAATCGCCATGCTGAGCGATCGCATCAGCAAACTCAGCGCCCACCTGAAAATCAACCAAAAAGACTTCGCCTCCCGGCGCGGTTTGATGATGATGATCAGCCGCCGCAAGCGCCTCCTGGCCTACCTGCAAAAGGAAAATGTCGATCGTTACAAAGCATTAATTGCCCGTCTCGGCATTCGCGGCTAAACAGCAAAGCGAAAATTTGCGACAATATTCAAGAATCTTGGACAAACGCTAGCAGGATTTACGCACTGATAACCGATCCATGTCATACCCGTTGATTAACCATCAGAGTTGCGTAAACCCTAGCCAAGATTTATTGAATAATTGTTCGAGATTTCAGGTTAAACAAAAAATATGTCCTCCGAACCACCCAGCCAGCGCCTACCCTTTGAACCGGCTTCAAATCGGAAAAAAACCGCTAAAAAGCCCCCAGAAGCCGAAGCAAACCCAGTCACAGAAGAACCAAAATTAGACAAGCAGCCCAAAGCCACCAAAAAAACTGGCCCACAGGCGCAATCCATCCCAGAAGCAGTCAGCAAACGCATGATTTCCCGCATAGCGGTATTCTGTGGCGCACCGACTATTCTGGGAATTGCCACATTTTTTGTCAGTTATTTGATAGTCAGCAAAGGCTGGTTTGACTTGCCCAACACAGCAGTATTGCTGGTAAGCATGGGCTGTTTTGGTCTAGGCGTACTGGGATTAAGCTACGGAGTTCTCTCGGCTTCCTGGGATGAAGAAAATGCCGGAAGCACTCTGGGGTGGAAAGAATTTAATACTAATTTTGGACGGATGCGAGAAGGGTGGCGTGCCGCTAAACCAAAAAGTTAAACCAAAAAGAAGATCAGACGGGGGTTGAAACCGCGCCTACACAAACAATGTCCGGATGGTGCGCGGACTAAGAGAGACGGCGGTTGAAAACGCCTCTTCAACCCGCTCCCGTCGGGTTTTGCCTATATAGACGCGGTTTCAACCGCCCAGTCTTATATTTATAGATGGACGATCGCACGGCATCTATTTTTCTCAGTACATCCATGTCATAATGCGTGTCTTAGCGCAACAGACCAAGGGAAAAAAAATATGATTATTGTCATGAAAGCCGGCACTCCAGCAGCCGAGATCGATCGACTAGACGAAGAACTCCGCACTAACTGGGGTTTGACACCAGAAAAAATCGTCGGGCGTTACAAAGTCGTCATGGGTTTGGTAGGCGACACCGCCGAGCTCGAACCGATGCAACTGCGGGAAATGAGCACCTGGATTGAGGAAGTTCTGCGAGTGGAAAAACCCTACAAACGCGCTTGTCTGGAATACCGCCAAGGTGAACCGAGCTCCGTAGCGGTTGCGACTCCTTTAGGAACTGTAATGATCGGCTTAAATCACCCGATCGCAGTTGTAGCAGGCCCTTGCTCGGTCGAAAACGAAGAAATGATTGTCGAGACGGCAATGCGCGTCAAAGCTGCTGGCGCTCAATTTTTGCGCGGTGGAGCCTACAAACCGAGAACCTCTCCCTACGCTTTCCAAGGACACGGCGAGAGTGCTTTGGGACTGCTGGCGGCGGCCCGGGAAGCTAGCGGTTTGGGAATTATTACCGAAGTTATGGATGCGGCCGATTTAAGTGCGATCGTAGAAGTAGCTGACGTGATCCAAGTCGGAGCCCGAAATATGCAGAATTTCTCGCTGTTGAAGAAAGTCGGAGCTCAAGACAAACCGATTTTGCTGAAGCGCGGCATTTCCGCCACGATTGAAGAATGGTTGATGGCTGCCGAGTATATCATGGCTGCGGGAAATCCGAACGTGATTTTGTGCGAGCGCGGAATTCGCGGCTATGACAGGCAGTATACGCGGAATACGCTTGATTTGTCGGCGGTTCCTGTGCTGCGAACTCTGACTCACTTACCAATTATGGTTGACCCTAGTCACGGGACTGGTTGGGCGCAGTTTGTGCCTTCGATGGCGTTTGCGTCGATCGCCTCTGGTACTGATTCGCTGATGATAGAAGTGCACCCGAATCCGAAAAAAGCCTTGTCTGACGGGCCGCAATCGTTAACACCGGATCAGTTCGACAAGTTGATGGAAGAATTGGCTGTAATTGGTAAAGTCATGGGACGTTGGCCGCAACCGGTGCCAGTTTTGGTGTAGAAATCGCGGTAATGAGTAGGTTTGATGGGAAGGAAACCCAACACTGTCAAACATCCATAGGTGT
>JBDTEI010000153.1:0-5650 GCA_039922675.1 Microcoleus sp. | reverse complement strand
ATTTTCTTTCAGTCCGCGGAGGCGGACTTCGTATGTGTAGCCCCGACTTCCAGTCGGCGGCTGATCTTAGTCCGCAGCAAATTTACCGAGATTGTCTTGCCGCCATTTAGCATCTGTACGCCTATTTGTGAGCAATTCTAAGACCCGAATAGCGCTATTTGGCAGAGCCAAAAATTTTTGTTTTAACTGCTCCCAATCGTCGATTATCTCGTGTTCCACGCCGTAAGTTGCACACAACTGAGCAAAATTGATATCCTGCGGCGTGGCAAAAAACTCTTCAAAAGGCGGGTCAAATTTGGCAACTGGCAACATTTCAAAAATTCCGCCGCCGTTGTTATTAATTAAAACAATTGTCAGATGACCGACAAATTTATTTTTAATTAAAAAACCGTTCGTATCGTGCAAAAGTGCTAAATCGCCTGTTAACAAAATACTGCTTTGATTGCGGTGGGCTACTCCTAAAGCTGTTGACAGTGTGCCGTCGATGCCGTTAGCGCCGCGATTGACAAAAGGTTGTATTTCTAAGTTGTTCGGCTTCCAGAAAAATTCGACATCTCGCACCGGCATACTGTTAGCAATAAATATTGGTGTTGCTGGGGGCAAAATTTGGGAAAGCAGCCAGGAAATTTTGGGTTCTATTATGCTGTTAATTGCTGACATTTTCTGGTCGATTGCTTGTCTGACTTTAGTTTCGGCGTTGTTCCAAAGTTGCAGATATTCGTTTGTGGCTGAGGTAAGAACCCCCCCTAGCCCCCCCTTGCTAAGGGGGGGGACAAGAGTTAAACCCGGCTTGTTAAGGGGGGGGATTTGAGTTAATTTAGTTGCGAGATTTTCTACGGAGGTTCGCAGGTGAATTGTTGGGCCGTGGAGTGGATCGAAGTTGTGGTGGGCGGGGTCGATTATGTAGCGTTTGGGTTGGGTTTTGTCTAGCCAGTTTCGGAGTTCTTTACTTGTGGGTAAGTCTCCGATTTGAATGGCGATTTCTGGTCTTAGTTTTTCTGCTAGTTCGCGGTTTCGCAGGATTAGATCGTAGGTTGAAATTAGATGGGGGTTGAGTTGGGCGCGGTTTCTTAAGGGCGATAATCCTTCTGCTAAAACTGGCCAGTTTAATAGTTGGGAAATTTGGGCGATCGCACTACAATACTTTTCTGCATCTTGAGGCTGGGCTACACCTGCAATAATTATCCCTCTGCTGCACTTCTGCCATTGTTCCATTGCACTTCCTACTCCCCCCCTTAGCAAGGGGGGGCTGGGGGGGGTAGAAGTTTCTGCTACAACAATCGGTTCTAATCCTGCAAAGAAATCTTCTGAATTAAATTCGGTTTCTAAAGCTTCTACAGCAATATCTGGAACGGGTACCAGTGGATCGCGCAGGGGGATGTTGAGGTGGACTGGGCCTGGTGTCGGAAAGGTCGATCGCTCCCAAGCATACACGATCGTCTGCCGCAAGTAACTCAGCATCCCAATTTCCGCAGCAGGTATGGCTAATTCAGCTTGCCAGTTGGGATAATTGCCGTATAGTTTAATTTGGTCGATCGCCTGTCCGGCGTGACAGTCGCGCAATTCGGGGGGTCTATCGGCCGTAAAAATTAGCAGCGGAATTCGACTTTCACGGGCTTCGATAATCGCAGGAAAAAAGTTGGCGGCGGCGGTTCCAGATGTGCAAATTAGCGCAGTGGGTAAACCGGATTTTTTAGCGATTCCTAATGCGAAGAAACTCGCAGATCTCTCGTCAAGTATGGGTATAGTTTCTATTAAATTATTATGAGCGAAAGCTATGGTTAGCGGGGCCGATCGCGAACCTGGACAAATTACCGCTGTGGTTAATCCCAGTCGCTGCAAAGTCTCGGCTATTATGGAAGCCCAGATGGTGTTTGTGTTACGAAAGTCAAGCATTTTCTTATTTTGGTGATGGATTATATTTTGATCATTTCTTCCTAAACTAAAGCATTTAAAAGTGCTTGTAATTTGAGTTTAATTTCTGCTAGTTCTTTCTCTGGTTCCGAACCTGCCACAATACCAGCGCCAGCATAGAGTATAGCCCGATCGCCATTGATTAAAGCCGATCGAATGCCCACAGCAAATTCGCCGTTGCCGGTGCGATCGATCCAGCCGAGAGGTGCTGCATACAGAGAGCGATCGCAGCTTTCGCAGCCGCGAATTTGCTGTAGGGCAATATCTCTCGGTACGCCCGCCACTGCTGGCGTTGGATGCAATTGGGATAAAATATTTAATAAATGAATATCAGGAGGAATTTTAGCCGCGATCGGTGTCCATAAATGCTGAATGTTTGATAGTTTCAGCAGTCTCGGTAGCGCGGAAAAGTCGGGATTGATACCGAGACTGTACAGGCGATCGACTATAAAATCAATCACAACTTGATGTTCTCGAATATCCTTTTCGCTGTTGAGTAAACCTTTTCCTAAATTCGCATCTTCCGCCTCAGTTTTACCCCTCGGTGCGGAACCTGCTAAGGCATCTGTTACTAACTGATTGTTATGAATGCTGATTAAGCGTTCTGGACTAGCGCCGATGAAATTTTGACCTTTGCCGTTACTGGTAGAAAATACGTAGCAACCAGGATAAGTGAGGCGCAAGTTATTTAAGGAATCTATTAAACTAAAAGGAGTTTCGGAAATAACATTTATTGCTTGGGACAACACAATTTTACTGAAATATTGAGACTCGATCAATTCTAAAGCAGACTTGACAGATGTTTTGAATTGAGCGGCATTATTTACTGGAATTTGTTTTAAAGATATCGAGCTGTTGCTAGTCGTAATTATTTTTTGATAATTTTTAGAGGCTATTTTGTCAAAGTTTAGGAAAATATTTTCAGTAATAATTTCAACATTTATATCTCGGCTGATGATGGCATTGGCGACAATTGTGCAGCTATCTTTCAGGCGAGTAATCTGCCATTTTGGTAAAAATACAGTACCAGGGGGAAAGTAAGAAAGGGCGGCGACATTCTCATCAAAAAAAGCAAAGCTACAAAAAAAGTGTGGCCCACTGAATGGCAAGCGTTCTGTACCGATGGTAATTGTCCGGCCAAGGCAAGATTGAATAAAATTTTGAGCGAGGGCAAATCGATCGCTTCCTGCTACTGTGAGATGGATGGCAGAATCTAGGGCGGCGATGGCAAAACTGTTGCCGGCAATGGGGTCTCTTTTTTCAAAATAAAAGTGTCTGTCATCGGGTTCGGAAATTTCTTGCAGTACCGCTAGCGGATCGACGGGGGAAATCTCCTGAGAAATACTAACTATTTTTGTGTGATCTTTTTCGGTTAAAGACTGCTGGCAATCTAATAGCAACTGATGCAGTTGATTGCGGTCTTGCAAAAGATTAGGGCGGTGCGGTATTACTGTCATGAAATCGAGAATAGCAGATTTGTCAGAAAGAGTGCGGTTTTGTCCCGCTAAAACCCAATACGCTTGGGATAAGTCGGCGGTTGAAACCGCCACTACACAAACGAAGTCCGCCTCCGCAGACTGAAGAAGATAGCGTAATTTGAACCGCCCACTCTTCAACCCGCTCCCGTCGCGTGAGTGTTTGTATAGACGCGGTTTCAACCGCCCAGTCTTCTTATCAATCGCGTATTGCGCTAGAACCCCTATTTCGATCTAACCACGCTGCGGCGATCGCCAAACACCACCTTTCGAGTTTGCCGACAGTTTGGGCGCGCTGCGGGCAGAAAACAGACGATCCTGTTCTAGGGCTCGGCCAACGCGCGATCGCCAGAAACATTTAGACATAAAACTTTAAGATTGAGAGGGCAAGTCTCGGTCAAAGGCGATCGACCCCGCAGACCCTTGCAGACGGGCATTCCCGGGCGTGCCAGAGCCCGCCGAGCCTCTCAACGGATGCCGGATGCGCACTCAACCCGATACAGAGTACACTTTCTTCTCCAATAAAATTGTAAAATTACTGAGCTGCTATCAATTGCATCAAGTTTGTGTAATGACAACAAAGATAATTGAACGTCCAAATAGTAAATTGTGGTTGGCGGCAATCAAGCCGCCCATGTACAGTGTTGCGGTGATTCCTATTTCAGTAGGAACTGCCATAGCTTTTGCCGAAACTAAAACGATTAATTCGTCAATTTTTTCGACATTTTTAATCTCAGCCATTTTGATTATAGCATGGCTGAATCTCAGCAATGATGTATTTGACTCGGAAACAGGCATCGATAAAAACAAAGCGCATTCCGTAGTTAACTTAACCGGAAATAAAGCTTTAGTTTTCTGGATTGCTAATTTATTTTTAGCCGTCGGAGTGTCTGGAATCTGCGCTATTTCCTGGTGGCAACAAGACCCAACCGTAATTTTGCTAATAGTTTTGTCTTGCGCCCTCGGCTACACCTATCAAGGGCCTCCGTTTCGTCTCGGCTATCAGGGTTTAGGCGAAATTATCTGCTTTTTTACCTTCGGGCCCCTAGCTTTAGCTGCTGCTTATTACAGTCAAACTCAAACTTGGTCTGCGACTAATTTTGCGGCTTCTGTCATCGTGGGAATTACTACGAGTATCATCTTATTTTGTTCTCACTTCCATCAAGTTGAGGATGATTTGGCGGCGGGTAAAAAATCGCCGATTGTGCGAATCGGTACGAAAACAGGTGTGCAGTTGTTGCAGTGGTTGTGCGGCAGCATTTATGCTTTGACTGTGCTGTTTGTGGCGTTGCGAATGTTCCCAATTTGGACGCTGTTGATTTTTGGTAGCGTGTCATTTGCGATCGACCTTTGCCGCCATATCGCAGACTATCACGACCAACCCGCAAAGGTCAGCAACTCTAAGTTTATCGCAGTCGCGCTGCATTTTTCCAGCGGTTTGCTGCTCGCGCTGGGGTTTGTGTTGTAGTTTGGGCGATCGAGAATTCCGATAAAATGGAGGTAGGGTTTGCTAAGTTGAGGGAGTTGGCGGAGTTAATCTTTTTCGGCGACTTCTCAAAATCTTCTTTAATTTAGCAATCCGTACCTCACATTACATCGTAAAACAAGGAAAATCAAAGTATGACTACGCAAACAGAAATAGGCAAAATATTGAGCTTAGAAGAAATTTTTTGCCTGTATCCTGATAAGTGGGTGCTCATTGTCAATCCTGAATTAGATGAAGAATTAAGTGTGATTCGAGGTGAAGTTTTAGCCCATGCAACAGAACGCGATGAAATTTATAGTAAGCTTTCATTAAGGAATGGAAAATCTGTAGCCATAGAATATACTGGACTGATACCTGACAACCTAGCAGTGATGTTATGACGAAAATGCCAAATTATCAGAAAGCCTACCGTTTCTTGCGTTATGGGCAATAGTTGCTTGCACGGCAAGCAACTATTGGCAGTAGAGAAGGGGGCGATTTTCTGCGGGTGCGTTTATTGGTAGATACGGGATCTAGCTTCACAATATTGCCAGTTCAAGTGTTACAAAATTTGGGTTATAATACTGGCAATCCTTTACGCAGACAAGAATTAGTTACAGGTCAAGGAATAATTTATGCTCCTGTGATTAATGTATCTTGGTTTAATTGTGTGGGTCAACTAATAGAAGATTTTGAGATAGTTGCCCATAATCTACCACCAAATATTCGTATCAATGGTCTTATTGGTATGGATTTTCTCACTCGTTTTCAAGCAGTCATATCTGTTGGCGATGCG
>JBDTEI010000152.1:0-5911 GCA_039922675.1 Microcoleus sp. | reverse complement strand
AACCGCTATGGGTCGTGTGGGAGTATTGCTATTAAACTTGGGCGGGCCAGATCAAATCGAGGATGTCCGTCCTTTCCTGTTCAACTTGTTTGCTGACCCGGAAATCATTCGCATTCCGTTTCCGTGGATGCAGAAACCGCTCGCCTGGTTGATTTCGACTCTGCGTTTTAAAAAATCCCAGGAAAACTACCGCCAAATCGGGGGCGGCTCTCCTTTGCGCCGGATTACGGAGGAACAAGCCCTAGCTTTGCAAGAACTCTTGCAGTCCAAGGGACAGGATGCGCAAGTATACGTGGGGATGCGCTATTGGCATCCTTTTACCGAAGAGGCGATCGCCAAAATTAAGCGCGATCGCATCGAACACTTGACAATCTTACCGCTGTATCCTCAATTTTCGATCAGCACCAGCGGTTCTAGCTTCCGGCAGCTTGAAGAAATGTGGGGCAAAGATCCTGCCCTGAATGACATCGAATATACCGCCATTCCTTCTTGGTATCAACGGCCTGGCTACATTCAGGCAATGTCAGAATTGATAGCCCAACAACTAGATAACAATCCAAATCCCGATCGAGTGCACATCTTTTTCAGCGCCCACGGCGTCCCCCTCAGCTACGTAGAAGAGGCTGGAGACCCCTATCAGCGCGAGATCCAAGATTGCACTCGTTTGATTATGGAACATTTGAACCGATCGAACGAACACACTTTAGCCTATCAAAGTCGGGTTGGCCCGGTGGAATGGCTCAAGCCTTACACCGAAGACGCCATTACCGAATTGGCAGAAAGTGGAGTCCAAGATTTGTTGGTAGTTCCGATTAGTTTTGTTTCCGAGCACATCGAGACTCTGCAAGAAATTGATATGGAGTATCGAGAATTAGCTGAAGAATCGGGGATTGAAAATTTCTACCGAGTCCCAGCCCTAAATACTAATCCGGTGTTTATTGAAGCCTTGGCCGATTTAGTCATCGAGTCGATCGAATCTCCCAGCGTTAAATTCTCTGATGTGATACGCCCTTCCAAGAAAGTTAAAATGTACCCTCAAGAGCAATGGGAGTGGGGTTTAACGACGGGGGCGGAAGTCTGGAACGGTCGTGTAGCAATGGTTGGTTTTATTGCACTATTGATCGAGTTAATTACGGGTCAAGGCCCGCTACACTCGATCGGCTTGCTTTAAATAATAATCGGTTGTGCGATCGATCTTTAGGGGCGGTTTAAGCCTGCAATCTGAAGCCACACCAGACAAACAATCTCGATCCTAAACCCGCCCCGCGCGTCTAAAAACCGCAAGAGGGCGGGTTTTGTATCGAGACTAAATTAATCAGTTCGCGATCGTAATTGTCACACTTTAATCAGATTGTAGGGTGCGTCATTTTTGGATATAGCAAGAAATACTAGGGTTTTCTCAGACGACTCACCTTATACCCTTGACAAAAAGTCTTACTACCACACAATTGTTAGGCTTGTTTCCTCAAACCGAAGTGTGTGTAAGGTGAGTCGCCGTGAGATTATCTCTGGAATTTACGGATTTATCGCTTTTCGTCGCACCCTACAAAAACTACCTTTGCAATTCAAGTCTATTGAATTAATCAGGATCCCGCTTGTGGCGCCGGGGATTTCCCCTATCCCCCGGTATCCCCTGACTTCTATACCAGCTATACCACTCCTTAGAACTGCGAATAGCCAGCCACAGCAGCAGCATAGCAATTAACGCACCCTGTCGCGGGGCGTCAAAGGCAAACAAAACCAACGAAATGCACAGAACATCTTGCAGGAAAATCACCCAAATCGGCAAACTCCGCAACCGGTAAAGCCATCCTGCTTGTACCAATTGCAGCACCAAAGCCAACAAACCTCCGACAATACCAATAATCCACAGCATCCAAGGGTGAGCAGTAATTTCGTCGATCGAACTTACCTGAGCGATCGCAATGCCCATAATTGCTCCTACAATGGGACTGAAAATAATTTGGACAACTTGCAGCACCCGCTGTCCCACAAAGGTTTTAGAAGCAAATAACTCTAACAGCGACCAACTCACCAAGATACATATCGCCACTTGGGGGTTAACCCTTGACAATAAAGGTATTTCCGACCAAAGTTTGTCAACTCGCAACAAACCAATTAACAGCAGGGGCAGGGCAATTCTCATACCCCCCGCCGCAGATCCAGAAAGCGCGGCTAGGAGTCCAACCATAAAATAATTCAGTTTATAACGTTTGCTACAGCCTCTATTTGACCTATTTTAGAATTGGATTCCCCTAGTGGCTGGCGGTGATTTGAGCGATCGAACTAAAATTACCCTTGGGTTTAAATATCTCTCTCTATTCTAAGTGTATTTGCTTAAGTCCGGCTGGAGAATGTTCCCAAAGTCGATCGACACAAACTAGAAGCCGCTTGCCGACAATGGTGCTGATGCAGAATTAAACCGCGATCGTGATTAAATTAGAAAGGATCGGAAAACCAGCAGTTAACCCCAAATAATTAAATTTCAAATACCACCTAACCCAGAGCTTTCCGGCAAATTACTCCCCTATTTTCCCTCTTCCTTCTTCCTTTTCCCGTCTTTCCTCTTCCTTCTGTCAACAGTCAACAGTCAACAGTCAACTCTTCCTTCTTCCCTCTTCCTTCTTCCTTCTTCCCTCTTCCTTCTTCCTTCATCTTATGTCTGAATCACTATTTACCGATGCCAGCCGCCGATTAGAACGAGCCTTAAAATATGTATCCCTTTCCGAGGATACAATCGAGCGGCTCAAATATCCCAAATCCAGTTTAATTGTATCAATTCCCGTGCGGATGGACGACGGTTCGCTGCGAATTTTCCAAGGTTATCGAGTACGCTACGACAACACCAGAGGCCCATCTAAAGGAGGAGTACGCTACCACCCGAAAGTATCCCTCGATGAAGTGCAATCCTTGGCATTTTGGATGACTTTTAAATGTGCAGTTCTCAACTTACCATTCGGAGGAGCTAAGGGCGGAATTACTGTCAATCCCAAAGAATTGTCCAAACTCGAATTGGAACGGTTGAGCCGGGGTTACGTAGATGCGATCGCAGATTTCATCGGCCCCGATATCGATATTCCCGCACCGGATGTCTACACCAATCCGATGATTATGGGTTGGATGATGGATCAGTACAATATTATCAAACGGCAGCTTTGTCCAGCGGTAGTAACTGGTAAACCAGTGACAATCGGCGGCAGTTTGGGCAGAGATACGGCAACAGCAATGGGTGCTTTTTTTGTGATTCAAAATCTCCTACCCAAATTTAACCGAATTCCTGGCGAGACAACTGTAGCCGTCCAGGGTTTTGGTAATGCAGGTGCAGAAGTAGCAGAATTGCTCTGGAAAGCAGGTTACAAAGTTGTGGCTGTCAGCGATTCCCAAGGGGGAATCTATGCTAAAAAAGGGCTGGATATTCCCAGTATCCGCCTTTTCAAAGAATCTAACAAAGGTATCAAAGCTCTTTATTGCGAAGGTTCGGTTTGCAATATTGTAGAACACGAAATTTTGACAAATGACCAACTTTTAGCCTTAGATGTGGATGTGCTGATTCCAGCAGCTTTGGAAGATCAAATAACGGCAGCAAATGTTAATGATGTTAAGGCTAAGTTTATTTTTGAAGTAGCGAACGGGCCGATTGATTCGGCTGCTGATTTGATTTTGGAATCGCGGGGAATTCAGGTAATCCCTGATATTTTAGTCAATGCAGGCGGCGTAACGGTTAGTTATTTTGAGTGGGTGCAAAATCGCAGCGGGCTTTATTGGACGCTCGATGAAGTTAACGGGCGATTGCAGCACAAAATGGTCGAAGAAACTGAGGCAATTTGGAAAAAATCTCAGGAATTGTCAGTTTGCATGAGAACTGCTGCTTACGTGTACGGTTTACACCGACTCGGAGAAGCGATGAATGCGAAGGGAACTCGGGATTATTACGTCAACGGTTGATAAGATAATGCTGGGAAGTAAGATTGTTCGATCGTACAATCCTACCGCAGTTATTCGATAAAAGCGCCGTCTACGAACCAACTTGGCAAAACTTAGCCTTGAATTATTGGCGAATTTTAGGATTGCACGCAGCAGTTTATTTAACCGTAACCTTGCTGCTGCAAAAGCGGAAAGATGTTTTTAAATAAATGTAGGGTGCGGGGGTGCACCTTACCGCGATTGTATCAACCAGCAACTTTCGCTAAGTTATCCGGCGACAACGAAGAAATCGCCAGCAATTCTTGAATAGAGAAAGGTTGACGTTGAGGAATTGCAGCTTCAGCGTCCATAAGTTCTCGGATTTTCTCAAAAATCAAAATTGCGTCTGCTTCTCCATCAGTTAGTTTATCGTAAAAATAAGGTATCGAAAACCAATGATCAAAAGCAATTTCTAACAAACCATTAGTTGCTAATTGCACTTGCCAGTATCGAGAATATTTGCCATCAATTATCTCAAATAACGGGGCTGGATTCTCTATAGGATAATAAGTATAGCGCTCATCGCAGATATAGTACCCTAAATTTCCTTGCCATTCAGAGATAGCATAGACAGTATACTCTTTACCGACTATCAATTTAAATTCAGTTTCTTTGGTAATGTCTAGCGGTGGAGTTAGGTAATTTTCCGGCAGGTCGGCTCCTTTGTTGGCAATGCAGCGAATTTTCATATATTAACCTCACTGGTTTTTAGGTGCGATCAACTTATATCTGCAAAGTGCGCCTCGGCGTACTTTACAGATATTGCACGTAGCAGTTTCTGCAACCGCAAGTTAATCTACCAGTTCATCTAAGGAAAGCTTCAGAAGGTCGCACAATGCTTTGGTCTGTTCGAGATACAGCTTTGGAATATGTCGGCCCGCTTCCCAATTTTTCACCGTGGTTACAGTCACGCCCAATTGATCGGCAACTTGCTGCTGCGTCAAAGACAGCGATTGCCGTCGCTGTTTGAGTTTTTCACCCACACTACTCATTCACTGTACCGATTTCAGAATTTCTATGGTTAACTTGACTTAACCCAAATTTGTCCGTAGTATGAGAGGAGAACATCGCGTTCGTCAGAAAGCCAGTGCATCCGGGCTACCAACCTATCAGCACTGGCTCTGGCTCCCATACGTATGGAGACAAGTTAATTATGCCTTACAAAGAACGACTTTATCCTTGGATTATGGTTCGTTTGCTACCCAAAATGCAGCGTGTGACAGTTGGTCAGTTTCGCACTCGATCGGATGCGGACGGTCATCTAGAGATTCTTCGTCGCTTGGTTCCGGGCGCAAAATTCGTGGTGATATTTAACCCCGACTTGCTAGAGTCCCAGCAACCTGAGACTTGCTACAGAACATTCGATCGCTAATTCTCAAAAAAAAGAAATCCCCAAAACCAGGGGATTTCTCATATTTAAGCCAAAGCTAAATCTACTTAATCTCAGGCATCAGACACTTGTCAGAATCGCAGCCCGCCGGCCCAGAATCCATCATTTCACCTAAATCGTAACGGCTCAAAGCCTCGTGGAAAACATCAATTTCGCGGCGTGATAAAGCCTCTGCCACCATCTTAGTGTAAGTTTCCTTGTTTATCGGTTCAAAGGGCAAGCGCGGGAAAGTTTCTAAAGCATCAAATCTGCCTAAAAGTGCTACAGAAATGTAGCCTTCGTCATCGCGAATCGCTTCGTAAATCCGAGTACCCAAACTTTCAACTTCATTTTCCCGTAACTCAATTGTGGCCGAAGTGTTGTGTCTGACATAGAACTTTTGCACCTGCATACAAAAGTCCATTTGGGCTGCCGCCGAGAACTTGTTAATGTCAATTTCATCAGCACCGGGTAAGTCAGCCCAACTTACAGCAACGGGTATTTCTACCAGCCATTCCGTGCAGCGTTCATCGAAGGGATTGTTCAGCAAATTGCCGTTTTCATCTTTGTCAGATTGAG
>JBDTEI010000151.1:0-3076 GCA_039922675.1 Microcoleus sp. | reverse complement strand
CTTTGACTAATTGCTCTGCGGCTTCCAAAGTGCCGATCGGATCGGGCAGCAAATATTTAGCATCGGGAATCACTTCTAACTTGACAAAATTATTATCTTCCTGCCCCAAAAGCTTCGCCATTTCCCTGCCCAAACGAGCCACTCTAATCGCCTCATCAGCAGTTTGACAGCCAGCCGTATTTGGCAGCATCCAAATTTTAGTCCAATCCAGAGCCTCTGCCAATCCTTCATGGCCGGGAGCATTTGTCTGCAATCGCCGCACAGCTACAGTCACAATTTCGCACCTGCTAGCATTGACACTTTGCTGCATTTCGGCAATGCTGCGATATTTTCCCGTCCCCGTCATCAAGCGAGAATGAAAAGTTTTGCCGGCAATCACCAGAGGTTGATCTAAAATATTTAAGGATAAATTATCCGAGCTTAATGGTGCGAGGTGTCCCAGTTTAGAATCGCCAAAAATAGCATATTCTAGCCCCTCTTCCCATTCTTCTCTGCCTCCAAGCATATTTTCTAGGAGCCAACCTTCTTTGTTTGTTAGTAAATCCTGAGTTACTGCGTAAATAATCTCTCCCACAATAATCAATCTTGCATCGCGCGGCATATTATTTTTTATCCCGCCCTTTACAATTTCTTCAAATTCTTGAAAAACGTTCCCCATTTTCCCATTCCTCTCTAGTAATTTTTTGAACAGATTGGTTGTTGAAAACCAAAATAACTGTCTGTATTAACTGCTGGACATCCCAATATATAGCTTGTCGAATGCCTTGATCTATTTCTCGAATGTCGTAAATTTCTATATTTACGTGAAAAATGACTACATTTGCACTTTGATTTTTAGCTTTCCCAAATCCTTCTTGTACTCTATTTTTGAGATTGTTAGATTCTTTGGTTAATTCCTTAAATTCGCAAATCTGACCGTCAATGTCAGCGTCTGGACTTTTAAGTCCTGACGGTGCTTGCTCGCTCAACATTGTAACTCTCATTCCTATTTTAGCCAAAATTTCAGCAACAAAGATTTCCGAATTATTAAGATTGTGTTGTTGGTGGATGAGGACAAATCCGCCAGCTACCTCATCAAAATAATATCGCTGATATTCGGGTTCTGCATTTTTGTAGATGGCTCTGCTAGCCTCGATATATTCTGAATTCACCGCTATGATACTCTGAATGGACTCCGGCTCAAGTTAAATGTATGAAAGCAACTGTCGAGCAACTGGCCCAAATTGGGATATTTGCCAGCTTAAACCGAACTGATTTAGAGCAATTGCAAGAACATACAGCAATTCGGACTTACCGACAGGGAGAAGTTGTGATGTATGAGGGCGATCGCATCCCCGAAAAATTATACACTCTTTCGATCGGTTCGCTGCGGGTGGCAAAACTCGGGGTGGCGGGCAAAGAAACTATTCTCCGCACTTTGTGTCCGGGAGATATATTTGCTGCACCTGCTTTGCTGGGTAACGGGATTGCGCCGGCAACGGTGACTGCTGAAACTGATGTGGAGGTTCTTACCACAGAACGGGATTTTTTGCTAGCAGCAATTCGAGAAAATCCTGAGATTGCTTTGCGAATATTGGCGGTTTTTAACCAGCGATTGCAGCAACTACACGAGACTGTGCACGGTTTGGTGTCGGAAAGGGCGATCGTGCGGCTGGCCCGGTTCATTCATTATTTTAGCATCGAGCAAGGTACGAAGATTGTAAATAATAGTGTATGTTTAGAAAAACGTTTGCCCTACTATCAAATTGCTCGCAGCATTGGCATCACCTATGAAGAATGCGTGCGGTTGTTTAAGAAACTTAAGCCGTTTGTATCCTACAGTCGAGGCGGTAAAATTACTGTGTTGGATTGGCAGAAATTGGAGGATATTGCCTCTGGAGATGAAATAGATTAAAGCCTTCCTGAAGATAGGAGGTACGGTTGAAACCGCGTCTATAAAAACGAAGTCCGCGTAAGACGGCGAATGGAATTCGCGTCTACAAAAACAAAGTAAGACGGCGAATGGAATTCGCGCCTACAAAAACAAAGTCCGCCTCCGCGGACTAAAGATAAGGTAATTTTAACCACTCATTCTTCAACCCGCGCACCATCCGGGTTTTGTTTGTGTCGCCGCGAATTCCATTCGCCCGGTCTTATTTGCACTTATTTGCACTTATTTGCACTTATTTGCACTGCTGCGATCATTCTTCAACCCGCGCACCATCCGGGTTTTGTTTGTATCGCCGCGAATTCTATTCGCCCGGTCTTATTCTCACGAATTCCATTCGCCCGGTCTTATTTGCCCTCCGAAAATGTTAAAATAAACGCCATATTTTCTTCAGCCTTCAAAGCGTGGGGAGCGCCAGCGGGCATGAATACAAATACTCCCGGTTCCAAAACTATATCCTTACCTTCGAGCGTCAAAACTCCTTTTCCTGCCACTACATTAATTGTGGCATTCCGCGCTGAATGGTGTTCTGAAATGTCCGAACCTGCTGCCAAACAAAGTAAAGTATGCTGACAATTATTGTCTTTGACTAAAATTTTACTCAGCACTCCGGTGGCGGGATATTCGATTGTGTCTCTGAGTTGAATTGATGAAGATTGTAGCGGTAAAATGGTAGCAGTCATAACTTTTTACTCCGTTAAGATTGTTTTTGAGCACAGATGATGATATAGCCTAAATCCTGTTGGTACTTCTGGAAAACTCGACGCATTGCTAAGATGCGATCGCGAATTTGCGATCGACTTAAAACATTCCACACAATCCGCACAGTACCAAAAAATCCTTCGTCATTAAGCATTCGCCGCAAGTTGAGAAGTCCCATCCCCCCGGTTTGACACTTTTCTACTTGCAAACCCGCGTTTTGGCAAACACTAATCCAGCCTGACTCAGACAAAGGCGTAGAATTAGCCCGAGTCACTTCTGATAAAGCTTTGTGAATTTCTGATTCTCGGTTTCGGGCTAAAAGTTCGTGTGAGAGAAACTTACCACCTGGTTTTAGCCGATCGCCAATTCCCGATAAAATTTTAGCTTTCCCCGACGGCGACTGCATCGTCAGGATAGCTTCAGCCAACACCCAATCAAACTCTTGGG
>JBDTEI010000150.1:0-2945 GCA_039922675.1 Microcoleus sp. | reverse complement strand
GGTAGTAGTAACGGCTGCGAGGACTGACTTGCAATTTCACATCTGACACGTTGATCCGACAACCTCTAGAACGCAGATGAGGATACAAGTTTGTGTAAAAGTTAAGGGCTAAATCGTTATGGGGAATTGTACTACCATTCATCGCAAAGACTTCGCCGTTGACATATTCGTAGCGAATGTCTTGTTGGGCTTCCCATTCAAGATATTCCTCGAAGGTCATTTTTTGGGGGGCTTGGGGAATAGCTATCATAGTAAAATTTTGATTCACTGTTACTTGGATTATAGCATCACCGGCTGGGCGATTTATCGCCCAAATCGATCCTCCGTCAAAAATCGCCTTCATCTACTTGAAAAACAGTCAATCCCAACGATCGCCACATATCAACCACCTGCTGGCGATCGTCCAATACAAACTTAACATTATATTGCCCTGCAATATGGTGCCGATAGATTTCCTCTTTCATAATCGCATCCTTCCTCATATCTCCGGTTTTCCGCATATAAAGACCAGCATAATTCACCTTGTACTGCTGTAACCACTTTTCAGTTTGAGGCTGACAGTCATCGGTTCTGCCCGATACTACAATGATATTGGCACTGGGCTGCCACTTGCGGATGGTATCTAAGACGGGCTGATTCGGTAAATCGCGATCGCACTTTGAAGCATCAAAAGGATTTCTACCATTGAGAAGTGCCAGCGTACCGTCCATATCCACAAGAATTGTATCCGGCAAATCCGGGTTGTATTCCGGCGGCGCAACTGGAACCCGTACATACTTATTGTACATCTTCATGATCACATCTTTGCCCACCGAATTCAGCCTTTTTAAATCACGTTTAATACATTCCTCCACCGGAACTTGCAGGAAAGAATCATTAACTTCAACGATAGCTTTACCCTTAACTAACTCCTTGATATGCTCGATATGAGGCCCAAAATTAGTGTCATCAACAATCACGTGCTTGCCGCTTTCCAAAGCCATCAAAATAATCGTATCTCTCAACTGTACAATAAACTTTTCATTCGCAGGCGACCAATGAGCAGCATGAGCCATTTCCCTAAGCAAATCTTTATTGCTGCGCACCCACCTTGCAGGTTCAGACAGCAGCAATTGCTTCGCAAATTGAGACTTTCCAGAAGCAGGTAAACCGACAAGAACAATAACTCTTTTCATGGCAATTGGTAATAGCTAATTGGTCAGTCATAGACGCAAAAACTTGCATTTTTATGGTACGCAATGCGCACCTTACCGCTTATTCTTCAGTCCGCGTCGGCGGACATTATTTGTGTAGTCGCGAATTCTATTCGCCGAGTTTTATTTATTCTTCAGTCCGCGTCGGCGGACTACCCTTCGGGAAGGCTAACAGGTTTGTGTAGTCGCGAATTCTATTCGCCCTATACTATTACAAATCATTGATTAGTTGATTTACAAACCTAAATGAATGTAAGCGAAACCCAATAACTCCTCTATTTTATGGATCGTAACATCGCGGAGAGCTTCTTTAACACCCGCAACTCTACAGGCCCGCAAAGAAAACAAAATCCCCGAATACGGCAAATTTTTGACAGCTAAAGCGAAGTCTTTCTGAACTTCAATATGTTCGTGCTGTCGGTAAACCTCCTCGATTTCTTGAACTAACAATTCATATTTCTCCTTAATTTTTTGATACAAATCAATCCACTCTGGAAAATAAGCTAAAAACTCTTCTCCTTCATTAGTCAAAACAATTTCGATCATCCGCCGCGTCGAAAATCCTTCGCGCAGATGTGAAATCGCGACATATTGCGGAGACTTAACTTTAACTCGGTTGAAGTTAGCATCGCAGATAATATACCCTTCCGAATCCATCGGGTTTAAATGTTGAGACGCTTCTATAACTTCTTTCCAGCTAGTTAAAGGATAGGATACGACCAATTCCCAGCCATATTTATTTGCCCAAAGACTGGGGTCAGTTTCTAGTAGCGTTTGAATATTGCGAACGCCGTGCAGCACGATTTGATTGTTTGTTTGCTGAACAACTATTCTATTGTAAGGCGTCATCAACTCAAAGATAAAACACTCGTCGGTTGCTTCCGGCAATTGATAACCCAACTCTTGCCAGACTTTCCAAAAAAGTTCGGCAAAGCTGAATCCAAAACCGTTAACTTCGCCCGCTGCGTCGGGAGTGCCGCTAGATTGCACTCTCCATTCTCCTTGATAAAAATACAGTACAGTCAGGGAACCGTCTAGTTTTTGGTAAACTTTGGCGTGACTCCAATCAATTGCAGCGGCGTGGCCTTCCCCGTAGTTGAAAAATTTGTCGTAGGGATAAGAAACTATCTGCCAATCCTGAGACGCATCTAAAATAATGCCCCGGCACTGCTGGACTATTTTTTCGCCCAGTGGGGATTCTATCTGCGAGTATTTCAGACAGACTAAATCGGGATATTGGCGGTGGCGGGTAACTTTGATATGATAAGTTTCGCACAAAGTTTCTAATCCGTGCTGGCGTAAATACTCTTGCAGTTCCACGTTCGACTCCTAAATTACTCGCCTTCTCTATATTATCTAAAATTGCATTTTATAGCGTATTTATAAACAAAATTTAAACTTTTTTCCGTGAGTGCCTGTTGTGAATTTTGTATTTTGGAGTATCGTTGTAAATAGGTGAATGCGCTTTACCGAAAAACTGGACTGTTTCGACATCAAGGCAAAAAATAGTGAACAATAAATTATTACTTTTGGCGACTTCGGCGTGTGTATTGACTGCTTTAGTACCTGTATCGCGAGTTTTTGGTGCGGGCAAATTGTTGCAGCGACCGCCGGAAACCCAATCTATTGCTGTAGCGGGTACGGCTGTTCCGGTAAGTCAAATTTTGCAGAAGTTAAAAGGCAAAACACAAGTACCAATTTTCCTCCCCAGCCGGCTTCCTATTTCGCAGAAGCTTTACTATCAAAGCCAAG
>JBDTEI010000149.1:0-3247 GCA_039922675.1 Microcoleus sp. | reverse complement strand
ATGACACAATTGCGCGAGTATTTTCTCGCCTCAAACCAGAGTAATTTCAGAAATATTTTTTGAGTTGGATTCAATCTATTAGTTGCTTCAATCCCGGAGAGGTTATCGCAATTGATGGCAAAACTCTTCGCCATTATTACGATCGGGGAGGTAACAAAAAAGCGATTCATATGGTCAGTGCTTGGGCGACGAGTCAAAGATTTGTTTTGGGGTAGACGTTCACTATGAATTTGCACAGAAGCGTTTACTCGATGGATTTGTATGTGCGAAATTGTGGGAACGCCTTGTTCTGGTATCCCTTATCGGCAAGACGATACCTAACTTGTCGGCGGAAGATTTGCTTTTATTCCTCTGCGTGCAGTTAGCAAGAGACTTTTGGGAAAGGCGGGAACGGCTGGCTCGGCTCTGCAATATTGCCGAATTAGTCCGGCTTCATCAGGATATCGATTGGAAATTTGTCTTCAAGCAGGCTAATCTTTTGGGTAGCGAGAGATTTTTTTTTCTTGGTCTTTTTGTAGCAAATGATATTCTAGGAATAGTGTTACCTGATGAAGTTTGGCAAAGAATACAGGCAGAAATCGCGGTAAAATCCCTGGCTGCACAGGTAGGGAAACGGATGTTAGAGCAGCCTAAAAAGTCATCGAAACTCTTAGAAAATCATCTATTTTTTTGGGTAGTAAGAGAACGCCTGCATGATAAGTTATTGTACTTTTTCTACAATTTGCTCTTTTATTTGGTTCGACCAATCCCGATGCTTGGACAATATGGAGTCAAACTATTTAGCCGCTTGTTATTGTTTTGAGTTAAGGTGCAGAATGCGATAGATATTTCTTTTTAAACCAATTAAAATTATAGTTTCCTAAGGCGTAGCCTTCTGCATTACTGTATTATACCAGTTGGCAAAAAATATGCTATGGTGGCTAGAGACTGTAAGAACTGTTATCTGACAATACGGGATTGTTAACGTTTTTTTGTCATTGCGCAATGAGAGAGCAATCTCCGTATGCGTTTTTCACAGGTCTTGCCTCCAGCACTGTCCGATCCCAAGTGTCTTGTGTGATAGAAAACTAAACTATCAAGAAATAATTAATTGGATACATCAAGCATGAAACCAAATACATCAAGTTGAAATTTGACCATTGAGATCGGCACATAGAAAGGGTAGAGGGAATGCTCTCAATATTTCCACTGTGCCCATATTGAGAAATTTTACAAAGGTTTGAAACCAAAGGCAAGTAAAAATACTGTAATAATTCTTAAATTAAAGTTTCTCAAACTCAAAATTTATATCTTGAGATAGATGTATTAATAGCTGAAGTAGTTTAGATTAAGCATTAATTGCTGGTCGTTGTAAAAATAATCCAAAAATCGGAGGATATTCTAGTGCAAAGAAGTGGCAAAGCCTTCGGCTCCTGCTCTCGCTGCGAAACAGTACCCGAAAAAATAGAGGGTCGCGGAGGCTTATACCTGTGGTTTCCAGTGTCGCACACGCTGAACAAGGTTATTTCTGCACTGACAGGGGCTAAACTTGAATTCCAGCTTTTAGAGGAAAGCAAGTGTTTGTACATTACCCTGGAGGGAGTAGCAAAAGAAAAGTTTAGCGCTCTAGCAGCCTCGGTTCTGACAAATCAAGAGTTGAAAGAAACAAAAGTTTTGTGGATGCGCGAAGTTGAACAGCCGAAACTTAGCGATTTTTATCGCAGCACTTCCTTAGACTCTTTTATTAACTTCAGTAAGTCTGATTGGCTATTAGATTTATTATCCGAAGAACGCATTACTACACATTTTCAGCCCATAGTTTATACCTCAGATACTTCTAAGATTTTTGCCCATGAAGCGCTACTTCGAGGTATTGACGAACAAGGAAACTTAATTCCTCCGGGTCGGCTTTTCGGTCAAGCTGAATCAGCAGGTATAATTTTTCAACTAGATGCTTTAGCCCGGACTCGCGCTATTCGCGAAGCCAAAGTACACGAGATCAAAGAACTGCTTTTTATTAATTTCTCTCCTACTTCTGTTTACGATCCCGCTACGTGCCTGCGAATGACGGTGCAGGCTATTGATGAATCGGGAATTCCTCACAGCAATATTGTTTTTGAAGTAGCAGAATCTCAGCACCCTCCTGATATGGATCACTTGATTAAAATTCTGATGTTTTACCGAGAAGCCGGATTTTTAATTGCTCTGGACGATTTTGGCAGCGGTTCTTCTAATTTAAATTTGATGCACCAGTTGCGGCCGGATTTTCTGAAATTGGATATGCAATTAATTCGCAACGTCCATCAAGATTATTATAAGGCACTAATTACTGAAAAAATGTTAGAAGTTGCAAATCAATTGGAGATTAAAACTGTTGCTGAAGGTGTGGAAACTGTCGAGGAATTAAATTGGGTGCGAGAACGGGGAGCGACTTTTGTTCAAGGTTATTTGATTGCTAAACCGACTTCTCCGCCCCTGACAGTTACCAGCCATATTGGTGGGTTAGAAGCTGTTTCTTTGTCTGGTTAAACGCTCAAATTTGCTCGTTACCAGGCTCTCCCTCCATTAAAACAAGACAATTTCGAGGCGGAACCTCTAGATATTCATTACCAGGCTCTGCCTGGTAATGAGAAACGAGAAAATCAGAAAATCAGAAAATATTAAACGCTCAAATTGCGCCGCAAAAAGCTTTCTAGGGATTCCATTCTCATGTTGTAGATTGACTCCAAGTTTTGCACTTCTTCGGGAGTGCAGAAAAACTCGTTAGCCAGCAATACCCGCAAAGTTCCTAAGCTTTTTTGAACTTGAGGATTCAACAAACCCAAGGCATTTCGCAATCCGTCAAACACAACCAAGGGCGGGTTAATTACCACAGGTTCGCGATTGAACAAGCGTCCGAAAATGCGGGCAATGTCGTCTCTGCTCAGAATATCCGGGCCGCCGACTGGTAAAATTTGGTTGCGCGCGCCTTCGACTGTTGGCGAGTTTACGGCAATTTTTGCTAAGTCGTCGGTACTAACAACTGAGGTGCGGTTTTTGGCGTCGCCAATCAGCAGGTAAAGTCCGGTTTCTCGAAATCTTTCGGCGAGTGGCAGCAGGCTCGAAGCAAAACCGGCGGGCCGCAAAATGGTATAATTTAACCCGCTGTTTTGCAGGTATTTTTCGACTTCTCGCTTGGCTTTGAATACTGCTGAATCTTCGTATCCGCGATCGACTCCCAGTACAGAAATAAAGACAAAATGCTCAACTCCGGCTTCTTTGGCGCAGT
>JBDTEI010000148.1:0-4974 GCA_039922675.1 Microcoleus sp. | reverse complement strand
AATGTGCCCCGGGATATGTCGATTTACGCAGCCAAGCGCTTGAGGGCAGCTTTGGAGGAAACGGCGGCTTTAGCGGGTGACGGCCAAGGTACTCCGATTCTCGCGAAGCATCGGCGGGATCAAGATCCGGCTAATTTTGTGTAAAGGGCGATCGGCATCAGACGGAATATGCGTTGCTGCTGCTATACTTCATCAGCTTGCTATCTGCTCGATCGATGTGCTACCATTGGTAGTATTAAAAGTGGCATAAATAATATGAAAGTATCTATCTCTTTGCCAGATGAGCTAGTGCGTTACATTGACGAGCGTGTAGAAAATCGCAGTCGGCTAGTTGAGCTTTTATTGCAAGGATGGCGTAAACAACAAGAACAGCAGGCAATGGTAGAAGCCTGTTTATTGCTCGATGAACTGAGTGATGAATTAACTGATGAGGATGAAGCATGGCAGCAAGCAGCGATTACCGACTGGGAAGCATCTGGCTCGTGAATTTCGATCCCTCAGTCGGTACAGAAATACGCAAGACTCGACCCGCCGTAATTATTTCAGGAACTGCTTTTAATCAACGCAGTAAAGTCACAGTTCTGCCCATCACTTCTGCTGTGCCAAACGAGCATTTACGACCCATTGTTTTGCCAGTAATTCCTTCGACTCTCAATGGTCTGAGTGCCGAGAGTTTTATCGTGTGTGTCGATCCGATGACGTTTGATAAACGCAGACTTGTGCGCTGTCTTGGGCAATTGGAGTTGCAACAAATACCAGAAATTCAACGGATTTTGGCTCGATATTTAGAACTTGAAGAGTAGGGGAATGCAAATGCTGGGGGGTGACAAATAGACATCTCCCATAATTAGGTTTTTGTCCATATAGGGCAAGGCTTTCATCATCTTTTTAGGAGATGTCTAATATAGAACCCATTTGAGATTTATTCTGCGTAAATCTCAGAAACCGGGTTTCTCTCGGTATTTCTCGTCACCCAACCCAAAAACTCGTATAAACCCGGTTTCTCGCCCCTTGCGTAAATCTCAGAAACCGGGTTTCTCTCGGTATTTCTCGTCACCCAACCCAAAAACTCAAAGATGTCAAATGGGTTCTATAGACGGCGGCCTTGAGCGATAGACTCGAATCAATTGACCTGTTAATGTTTCAAGTGAGGAAATAGCCTGATTAATGTTAGCAGCCATTCTGGCTAAATCATCCTCTGCCCTACAGACAATGATTCCAGCATGGTCAGGCTGTAAGCTGTGCAGTCTGATAAAATGACGGCGATTGAGAGTTAAAACAGCCCGATTTTTACTGACTGCAAAAGCTAACACTTCTTCGTCAGTAATTTTTTGATTATCCTTTCCGGCTTCTTGCACTGTCAGAATATTGTGACTCATAGAGCGCAGCAATTCTACAACCACTCTGGGAAATTGTTCGTCAGCATAAAGACGCGCCATTATCTCAATCCTCGTCATTCTCGCGGATAGCTATTTCAATTTCATCTGGGAAAGCGGCCGCGTAAGCCCAGGCATTTGCTAAATCAGTAGCAGTTAGTGTGGGATAGTTATCTAAGAGTTGGGATTCGTTCATACCCAAGTGGCGAAAACTCACCAACACCCAAACAGAAATCCGAGTATTTCTAATACAAGCATCACCGCCGCAGACACCTGGAGTTTTGCTAATTCCTTGCCAGGTGTTAGCTAAATTTTGGGTTAATAATTGGATAACTTGAGCTTTCTCGCTTGGCGTCAAGGCTAGGAGTTGTGCTTCTAATTCTTGAATTTTCATACAACCTGTTTGATTTATGCAATATGTATGTATTTACTATTGTAGCGCGATCGTAGGTTTACTGGATATTGTCAGGTGTATCTAAGATTTCGTCAGCCTCGTCTTGCAGTCTAATTGCTTCCTCAATTTCGTCAGGATAAGCGACCGCATAAGCCCAAACATTTACTAAATCAGCAGCACTCAGATGGGGATAGCAATCTAGGATAAAAGCATCGGTAGCGCCGTCATTACGATAGCTTGCTAGCAACCAAACGGGAATGCGAGTTTTATCAATACAAGCATCGCCACCCATCACGCCGGGAGTTTTTGTAATAGAGCGTCCGCTGTTTTTTAGACTCTGGGTTAAGATGCGAATTGCCTCTGCTTTCTCTGCTGGCGTTAAGGCAAGAAGTTGCGCTTCTAATTCTGGGATAGTCATAGAGCTTATTTGATTTATGAATTATGTATGTATTTGATATTGTAGGGCGATATCCCTATTAGACATCTCAGCGGCGCTTGGGTGCAGGTGTGGCTGCGGATGCTGCGGGCAATTCCAGAGTATCGAGGTTACTAGCCACTGCTTATTTTAGCCGATCGTACAAATCGCATCTTCTCTGGAATACTTTACCATTCCACCCGGTTCAACCACATTCTTGTCCGATCGCCAACTCAAAAATCTGGCGACTCCGCAAAACAAGCGCGGTGACGCAAGACGCAACCGTAACCGCGAAACCTGATCCTTCTGTTTTCGCGCCCCAAATCCCCATCAATAACCTCGCGTATAAAATCTCCTGGGCCAGCAGAAAGGCGATACGGGCGATCGGCTTTCACGACAAAACTGCGGCAATCCAGAGCTAGAAAGCGTACTATAAGTATTATGTTGAGTAATTTTTCCAACAAATGACAAAAGCTCCCTTAAATGAAATATTGATTGGTGACTGTCGTGAAGTGATGAAGTCACTGCCAGAAAATTACGTTTCTGCCTGTATCACCGACCCACCTTATAACTACGAATTTATTGGTCACAAATGGGATGATTCAGAAATTCAAAGGCGTATGGAAAGAATCAATAGTAAAGAAAATAAAACCCTTGTCAAAAACATTCCCTATGGCAGCGGTTTAGCTGGTGGAGTCAGAAACGAAAGATGGTATGAAAGGAATCGTAACAACATTCTGGATTATGAAAAGTGGTGCTGCGAGTGGGGTGAGGAGCTTTTTCGGATCTGCAAACCTGGTGCAACAGTTTTAGTTTTTAACAGCACACGAACTGTTGCTCACGTACAAGTGGCACTTGAAAATGCTGGATTTTATGCGAGGGATATCGTTGTTTATAAAAGACCAAGTGGCATCCCTAAAGGTGTAAACATCAAGCAACACTTGGAGAAGAAAGGATATGAAAATTCTGAGAAATGGGATGGTTGGCACAGTTGTCTGAGAAATGAATGGGAAGCAATTTGTGTGCTTCAAAAACCCCTTATCAATAATTATCTAGAAACTTTGCTAGAGTACGGTACTGGTCTTTTTTACACTAAAGATAATTTCGGTGGTTTTCAATCAAATATTTTAGAGGGTATACAACGCGATAAAAACGAAGATTTTAATGTTCATTGCACAGTGAAACCAATTGCCCTAATGAGAAAGTTAGTAGAAATATTTGTGCCGCGTTCGGAGGACTCTATTCTCATCGATCCTTTTGCAGGCTCAGGAACTACATTGCTGGCAGCGAAGGAACTTGGCATTAGTTATGTTGGAGTTGAAATAGTACCTGACTACATAGAAATCATTAACAAACGCCTTGATAATTTTAGCGGTCTACAGGGAATTGTCCCACTCTTTCAGTGAGAAATGATTTTAAATCAAACCCGCTGATGCTTTTTATGAATTCAAATGAATCGTCACCAGTATAAACTTTCCAAGTCCCAACTTGACAGGCTGTAATAGCTGCGGCTAAATTATCTTCTCGAAGAATCAAAAAAATTGGTTCATAGTTATGAGTACGAAGTAGTGGGCCGTAAGATTTGATTTTTTTAAGTGTTCCAGAATCTCCTGAGCCAATACGGTATTTTGTATCTATCGCGTATCCATCAACAATCAGGTCACAGGGTTCATCGCTACCCACTCTCAATGCTGGCTGAAAGCCACTGCAATATGCTTTACATATTTCAACAACTAATAATTGCCAACACATACCTAGCTCGCGTCCCCAATACTGCTTATTCTCTTTTTTGATTATGGGAGAAATGCCAAATACATCCATTAATAAATCGTGTTCTTCATTTTCTTCTGCATAAACCTTGGCAACAAATGACTTTTGATATTTTGCTAAGATTTGATCTAGTTTTTTTTCAGTCATCATCAGTTACCAGTTCAGCTAGGCTCACAGATAGTGCATTAGCTATTTTCTTGGCATTAAGCAGGGTTATGTTCCTTTCTCCTCGTTCAACTGAGCCAATATAAGTACGGTGTAATTCAGATAGTTCTGCAAGATCAGCTTGTGAAATATTTCTGATATTTCTGAAATGTCTAACTCTCTTACCAAATTGCTCTGTAATATCCATAAAACGGTCAAGATTGAGCAATAATTATCATAAACCGACAGACTATAAGTAGCAACAGACTATAAGTAGCATTAGAGAGATCCAGTCTTATATCTTTGTGGCGTGGCTAAGAGTGGCATCACAAATCGGTGGATCGCCAAAAGGTCATCTGCTGGAGGTTCTTGCGCCTCTAAGATCGATCCAATAACCTCGCGTGTAAAATCTCCTCAGCCAGCAGAAAGACGATATGTGCGATCGACTTTCCTGCCCGTATAATCCCACCGTCGTGCCGCAGCAGCAGGCCCAAAAACTAGCAGCAAGTCGAAAAAGTCAACTAAGACGGCGGCGAAGAAAAACAACTACTAAAAAGACGGCGACTGCGACCAAGAAAAAAAGCCAGTGAAATTAGTTTAGTTTTGACTCATCCAGAAACCCGCTTTATTAAAAAAACCGGGTTTCTTTATTTATAAAATACTAGAAAAACTTGCAAAAATAGGTTTGATCGTTCGGACTTCAGTCCTTAAAATTCTTTTCTCTTACGAATGTGTCATAAACGTCGGGGCGGTTCGATCGCCCGCCCGGATTTTTTTTGAGACATATCAACTCCAACTCTTGTCAAGCCTAGCTTTTGGGCTGGCTTGTCACCAGCCGGCAAAATCAGCCTATTGACTTATTGACAATTGCTCCT
>JBDTEI010000147.1:0-12719 GCA_039922675.1 Microcoleus sp. | reverse complement strand
TCGCAGCTTCGCGAGCACACAAAAACTGTCCGGTTAGGTTCACTCCAATCACCTGGTTCCAGTGGTCGAGTGTCATGTCTACCAAGGGCGAATCTTTTTGCATACCTGCGTTATTAACCAGGATGTCAATAGTACCAAATTCCTTGAACATCTGGCTGAACATAGCCTGAACTTCGTCTTCTTTGCTGACATTGGCGCTAAGGGCGATCGCCTCTGCGCCCGTAGCTTTAATGTCAGCCACAATTTTCTGCGCCGCTTCAGCCTCCGAGTGGTAATTGACTGCGACAGATGCACCCGCAGCAGCTAAAGCACGGGCGATCGCTTCGCCGATGCCAGAACTTGCGCCCGTTACCAGAGCTTTTTGACCTTTGAGAAGGGAAGGGGAAAAGCTCATGATTGTTCCTCCATCATGTTTTTAATTTATTTGACTCCGATCAAGAGTTTACTCCTCATATTGGTAACAATCTTGTGTCAAGTTTGTTACAAAAAAGCTAATCTAAGAAATTGCTTGAGCTCAAAGTCTTGCTAATTATAGCGTCCCGTCATTTTCGGCAAAAAAATATTTCTATCTTAAGAAGTATATTTTAAGGTTATCTCTTTCTTAAGGCAGATTCTTTTTTTCAGTAATTACCTCAAACTTGATGTTAGTTTTTGTAAGGTTGCATATTTCAAAGGATTTAAAAGTGAAAAATAATACCGTCTAAAGATTAAAAGTTGGTCTAACAACACTTTTTAACTGAGTCAACAAACAAGCTGGCAAGGCGGACTGATTTAGTCTTAAACACCAGAGGCGAGCGAGATTAATAACTTTCTCCTTTTCTACAAAGATCAAAAAGTTTATGCTGCCATAAATTATATCGAGTTTAGCCAACAGTATACAGTATTATGAACAACACAATCTATCAAACAGTAATTGTAGGTGGCGGCTTTGCAGGGCTGCTTACAGCTTTACACTTGAGCCACCACCACTATCCCCGCTCTGTCATCTTAATCGAAAAAGAAGATCGCTTTTGCTTTAAACCCTTACTATACGAATATTTTAGCGGCGAGATGGGTGCAGCAGAAGTTTGGCCACGCTATGAGGAATTGCTCGAAGGTAGCGGTGTCATCTTTGTTAAAGATGCGGTTGAATCCATTGATTTACATGAGCGGGAAGTGAAAGTAACATCGGGAGCTGCTTACAATTACAGCAATTTAGTTTTGGGTTTAGGTAGCGTTACAGGATATTTTGGCATAGAGGGAGCACGAGAGAATGCGTTTCCTTTCCGTACCGGAGAAGATGCGATCGCCATTGACAAACACCTGCGCGACTGCTTCCAACAAGCTTTGCAGATTCCAGATGCAGAACAGCGCCGCAAATTCCTGACAGTTGCTGTAGTAGGCGGTGGAGCTTCCGGCGTGGAAATGTCAGGTACATTGGGCGATTTACTGCCGAATTGGTATGCTGCTATGGGCGGCAATCCCGAAGAAGTGCGGGTGGTTTTGCTGAATCACGGCGAGCAAATCCTGGACAACGATATTAATAGTCACCTGCGCGAAATTGCGAAAGATGCCCTGCAAAAACGTACTGTACCTGTAGAATTGATTGTGGAGGCAAAAGCTACGGCTATTCGTAAAAACGAAGTTGAATATCAGCGCGACGGAAAGACTGAAAGCTTGCCTACATCTACAGTAATTTGGACGACAGGAACTAATATCAATTCCCTAATTAAAGGTTTACCAATTGCTGAGGAATCGCGGGACAAACACGGCCGCCCTTTAGTGAGCCAGACACTGCAACTGCTGGATTTTCCTGAAGTTTTTGCTGGGGGAGATTGTGCGACAGTTCAAGGCAGTTCTTTACCTGCTACAGCTCAAGTTGCTTACCAACAGGGAGCAGCAATTGCTCACAATTTGCGGGCTTTAGCTTTAGGAGATGAGCTAAAACCTGCGGAAGTTAACTTGCGGGGAACGCTGCTCAAACTAGGCATAGAAGAAAGTGCGGCTAATATTTACGATACTTTTCAAGTTAGCGGAGAGGTCGGTCATTTAATCCGCCAAGCTACTTATTTGGAGTTATTACCCGCTCCTGTTCATAATTTTAAAGTAACGACGGAATGGTTGAAAGATGAAATTTTTCAGCACCACTTGCACCCGATAAACACTGCGGAGGTGATTAAATGGGTCGGCGGTGCGGTAGTAGGTGTTGTCGTCGCCCGAAAATTGATGCAAATGTTAGGAGACAGCAAAGAACATACGGATACTTAAGAGGTCATTCAGTTGACAGTTGACAGTTGACAGTTAACAAAAGAAGGAAGTGGATTGGAGTAATGAATAGTCTTCTTTTAATTTATCCCAATCGGGTTAGTCTAAACTGAAGGCTATTGTGTTATCTCCTGTCTGCCGTAACGACTACAATTAATTAAATAGGTTTGTAGTGAGGACTTTAGTCCTCATAAACATCAAAGGACTAAAGTCATCACTACAAACGTTATGGGGATGTCAGTAACATTGCGTGTCCGTCAGGATCTTTGACGAGGCAACTTTGGCGGGGAAAACTGGAATTATCTGGGAACTGCACCAGCTTGGGTGAGATAAACTCAACCCCATTTTGTTGCAAATTTTCCAATAGTTGCTCAATATTGTTAACAATTAGTTCTACTTGTATATGGACAATATCACAGCTTTTTTGATCGCGCGGCATGGGGCGGCCTTTTGGAGTAACTTGATAGTCTAATAGTTCAATTCCTAAACCGCCTTGAATCGGCCGCAGTGCGGTGATTTTGACTTTAGCTTCTGGCAAATTATCGAGGTGAACTTGGGTTTCGCCTTGGTTGAGGCTGCCTCCCTTAACTTGCATTCCCAGTAAGTCGCGGTAAAAATGGAGGCTTTGCTCGGTGTTGCTAATGGCGATCGCACTGTGATCGATTCCTAAAAAAGAGCGATCGCCCTTTTGATGCCACTTTTCTTGTCCTTTATCCTCCGGGAACCAGATCAGCTCTAAATTGTGGCCGTCAATGTCTTTAAATTTAAAAGCTCGCACGCCAGCAGCTTCTTGATTTTCCGGCGGTATTGTCTGCGGTGCAGTTGAGATGGGGTGAATGGGAAAATTGCGCAGGTGCTCGTAGGCGCGATCGATATCGCTGACAGCAATTGCCAGATGTTGAAACCACAAATCATTACTTTGCGAATCTTTGGGGATGGGTTTTCCCTCAACATTAAGATATTGCATCAACTCAATCAGCTCATCTCCAAGCTGCAAAGTAATAATGCGGATTTGTGCCCCGTCAACGCCTTCAAGAGCGCTGTAATTTTGTCCTTCAACGGTGATATCCGAAACAGGTTCAAACGAAAGGGCTTTCGTATAGAAATCCTGGGAGCGATCGGCATCTGTCACCGTCAATGCAATAGCTCGAATTTTCTGCACTTGTGGAGGAGCGTTATTCATAAACTTTATAATCCTTGATCTCACTTTCCGGCAGTGCCGAAGATTACAGCCAGATGCGAAAAAACTTGGGAAAAGTTTTCTAATACCTCGCCGCTCGACCCCGCTTGTTTGGCCTCAAATTTTAATTATTTCGCACAGCTTAGCATTTTAAATACAAGAATAGCATTATGTCCTGGGAAAGATGCGATCGCCCTGCTGCCTCCCTAGGATTGTAAGAGTTGAAAGCTTAGAGTGCACAGATTGTCTGGTAGATAGTAAGTCCTAGTATTTTCAAAGAACGAAATTTTTATGGGTATTAGCAGACGCGAGTTGTTGAAGGTGACTTCTGCTTCGAGTTTAGTTGCAGCAGGACTGGCAGCTTCAGAAGGGTTTTTGAAACCCCTATCCGCTCAAGATGAACTGCCTCAAGTTTTAGCTAAAAGTGAAGTTGCTCAAGCTCCGACTGCGAGCGGTGAGATGATTTACAAGACTCTGGGACGCACGGGAGAGCGAGTGTCGGCCATTGGCTTGGGCGGACACCATATCGGACGGCTGCGAGAGGAACAAGATAGTGTGAAGCTGATCCGCAGTGCGATCGACCGCGGCATCAATTTCATGGACAACTCTTGGGATTATCACAACGGCCGCAGCCACCGATGGATGGGCCAAGCGCTCAAGGATGGCTACCGGCAAAAGGTTTTTCTGATGACGAAAATCGACGGGCGCACTAAAGGCGCTGCGATGATGCAGATTGACGACTCGCTGAAGGCATTGCAGACCGATCGCATCGATTTGATGCAGCATCATGAAGTTATTCGGATGGAAGATCCCGATCGCATTTTTGCCCCAGGCGGAGCAATGGAAGCCTTGGTGGAAGCGCAAAAGGCGGGCAAGATTCGCTACATCGGGTTTACAGGACATAAAGATCCTTTGGTTCACCTGCGAATGCTGGAACTTGCCACTCAACACAATTTCCGTTTCGACACGGTACAGATGCCGCTCAACGTGATGGACGGTCATTTTAGAAGTTTTGAGAAACAAGTTTTGCCCGTGCTGGTGCAGAACCAAATAGGCGTCTTGGGGATGAAATCTATGGGCGATTCCTACGTTCTCAGAAGCAACACAGTTACGCCGATCGAATGTCTGCACTATGCGATGAATCTGCCGACTTCTGTGGTAATTACTGGCATTGATACCATGCAGCTTCTCGATCAAGCATTTGAGGCAGTCCGCACGTTTAAGCCGATGGATGCAGCACAAGTGGCGGCGATGCTCGATCGCACTCGCTCTGCGGCGGCAAAAGGTCAATACGAACTGTATAAAACCAGCAACCAATTTGACACTACCGCCCTGAATCCATCCTGGTTGGGATAACATAATAGGTTTGATCGTTCGGACTTTAGTCAGCATTCAAGAAGACTAAAGTCCGAACGATCGAACCTATTTTTAAAGTTTAGGAGAAACTTCAATGAAAACCAGAAAACTCGGCAATCAAGGACTCACCGTTTCAGCACTGGGACTCGGCTGCATGGGGATGTCCGAATTCTACGGGAATACTGATGATGCTGAATCCCTCGCCACTATCGATCGCGCGATCGAACTCGGTATCAACTTTCTCGATACCGCAGATATGTATGGAGTAGGGCGCAACGAAGAACTCGTGAGTAAAGCGATTCGCAATCGGCGCGATCGAGTGATTTTAGCCACCAAATTTGGCAACGTGCGATCGCAAGGCGGTGAATTCCTGCGCATTGACGGCAAACCGGAATACGTGCGACAAGCCTGCGATGCTTCGCTCCAACGCTTGGGTATCGATACAATTGACCTCTATTATCAGCACCGCGTCGATCCAACCGTTCCCATTGAAGATACGATCGGCGCGATGGCAGAATTGGTAAAACAAGGCAAAGTGCGCTATCTCGGACTTTCCGAAGCCGCGCCCGAAACAATCCGCCGCGCCCACGCCGTTCATCCAATTAGTGCATTGCAAACCGAATATTCGCTGTGGAGCCGCGATCCAGAAGAGAGTATCTTACCCACGCTGCGGGAGTTGGGCATCGGCTTTGTCCCCTACAGCCCCTTAGGGCGAGGATTTCTCTCCGGCGCCATTACCAAACCTGAAGACTTAGCGCCCGACGATTACCGCACTCGCTCTCCCCGCTTTCAGGGCGAGAATTTCCACAAGAATTTGCAAGTGGTAGCACAGGTAAAAGCGATCGCAACTGAAAAAGGCGTTACTCCCAGTCAACTGGCGCTGGCGTGGCTTTTGGCTCAGGGCGAAGACGTGGTGCCGATTCCGGGGACAAAACGCCGCGAGTATTTGGCAGAAAACGCAGAAGCTGCTGACATCACGCTGACTCCCGACGACTTGCAGCGAATTGAAGCCGTCGCACCGAAAGGTATTGCTGCGGGCGATCGATATGCGGCTCCGCAAATGGCAGCTTTGAATCGCTAACAGCTTTGTCATTGAAAACTAGACTTCTTGCAAAAATCCGAAAATACCCTGAAACCATCTGCGTCAATCGGTGTTGCATCTGCCCGATATCTGCGGTTGCTCTATGACTCGAAGATTTTTGCAAGAGGTCTACTGTATAACCTGACTTGTATGGTTGCCAATTCTTGCTCTAAGTTCTCCGCCAAAGTATTTAATAACTGTAATTGATGCTGCTGAACATTAACTTTTAATGGTTCTTGGCTGTCTTGAAAACAGATTACTTTGGCGGCGATTTCCTTGTAGTGTTGCACCAGGGAAAAAGTATCGGTACTGAAGCGAGCAAGATAGTTTTTAGCAGCCTCATTGCAAATTTCTGTGACTTGATTTAGATAAGCTTCTGGCGATTCAGGCGGCTTTTGATAGCCAGTTCTTTTATTCAAAATATAGCTAGCACCGCCGACTACTGCGGCTCCCACAGGCCCGCCCAACAGCCAACCTAAGCCGGTGGCGATCGCCGTTGGAGCTACTTTACTGTCGATCGACTTTCGAGCCGGAGCTGGCGGTGGCTCTGGTACAGCGATTTGCGGGGCTGGGGGAAACGAGGTCAAAAGGGCGATCGGCTGTTCTTTGTCAAAGAACTCGCAAGCTTTATTTACCCATTCTGCTATCGCTTGCTGCTGCTTCAGCACATCTTGCTCAAATTTTGTCTTCCACGCATCAAAAGTTCCTTGCTGAAGCGACAGCGCCATTTCTGATTGATATCGCCGCAAAAGTGTGGGCTGGTAAAGCCAAATCTCGAAGTCGGAAACGCTGGCTTGAAAGCCTTTTGAAATCAGTTTTTCAGCTTTGTATTTAATTTCAACTCTGTCTTTTTGCTTTTGTTGAGCTGTGGCTATTTCGGCGGCTACAGTTTCAGCTTTGACTCGCAAAGATTGACAAATCTTAGTAGCTATAACTTCAATTCTGGGCAATTTGACAGCCAGTTGTTCCTGTTGAGCTGCGACAATACTTTGTAAAGCCGATTCAAACGCGGCAATTCCGGTAGTTTGAGCCGCAGCTACATCTCCTTTTAGCCTCGCTCTCAAAGCGGGTAGAGCATCGACGCGGTAGATATTGCTGATGTTGTTCGGCAAGTTGGAGCGAAAACTTTCGGCAACAAACAACAATCGATTGTATACTTGTTTTTGGTCGTCTGGTTCGAGTAGATTGATGAAGTTAGCAACAAAGACGACTGTGTTTATTTGGCGATCGCTTAACCAATCTCTCAAGTTCTCCCGTTCGCCCAAAGTCATCAATTTTCGAGCGTCCAAAACCTGCACCACCAAATCAGCCGTGAGCAATTTATCCCGAACTAAGTTATCCTGTTCTTGGCGATCGTTAGTTCCCGGCAAATCCAGCAATTCCACACCCGTTTTCAGGAATGGGTGGGGACAGTACACATTCACGGCTGCCACATCATCCCGCATTTGCCTAGCGTCGTCGAGGATGGCGTAGCGTTTCAACACGTCAGTCCCGGCTTCGCTGACTTCTGTGCCGTCTTTGAGGGTGATTTTTGCGTGCAATTCCTCGCCGTAGTTGACATATATGGCGGCACCTGTAGTTGGCACAAGGTCGATCGGCAAAGCGCGATTTCCTAGTAAAGCATTCAGTAAAGTTGACTTACCATAATTAAACGGCCCGAAAACAGCGATTTGAAAAGTTGGTTTGGCGAGATAGTCGCAGATTGAAGTTGTATCTCGGTAAAGTTGGGAGTTTTTATCTAGTTCGAGGATGCCGAGTGCTGATTTGAAATTGTTAGTTAAAGCTTGATAAGTTTCGGGTTGTTGCATATTTATTGTTGTATCCTACTTCTTGGATACTTCTGATAGTTTCAAAGCTGGCGCATGGGGGCCAGAAACCGGGTTTCTTCGTAGATTTATCGTTTTCACAGGAACCCGGTTTCTGAGATCTAAATTTTTACTTTGTACTAAAAAGAAGTAATCTCTAACAAGGACTAAATGATTAGCACAATTTTAGCTAGCAGATGCTAGGAAACCTTGATAAACCGATTCAATACTCTGCGACTGAGCAGAAACATCAGCCTCCAACTTTTCCAACCGCTCAGATTCAGCCTGACAATTAATCTCCCGAGATTGCTTTTGTTCCAGCAAATTATCTAACTCAGCTTTCCGAGAATTAATATCATCATTCATGCGATCGCCCACTTCACGCCCATAAACATCAAAACACTCTTTCACAGCATCGTGAATCGGCTGCCACTGCTCTTGTGCAACCTGGGGTAAATACTTCACTAACTCTTTTTTCGCCGCTTTCACCAACTGTTTGTGAGATCCTTCTGCTTGCAAAATTCCAACACCCATCCCCAACAAAGCAAAGTACAGCGGCCCCAAAACAATCCCTGTAAAACTTGCAATAATCGTACTGACGCCCAATACAGTAATTAAATTGAGGAAGATATTTTTCCAGTCAAAACCCGCTCCAGCCATTGCTACGCCTGCCAGGTTTCCTGTTGTTAACGAAAACAATCCCATCGCCCATTTTGCCCAAGCTGGCGAGTTATCTTCGGTTGAGTTATTGACTGCTGCTGGGATTTTTTGCCCGGTGATTTTTTCGGTGATTTTTTCAGTTACTTTTGTGTAAGATGCTCCGTAATTTGCCGCACTTTGCGACAATTGCGAAAATGCTGAATTTATCTCTTGTTCTGCGGTGAGAGTCCAAGCTGCTAGTTTGTCGTTGATGTACTGCTCGAAGGCTCGTCTGAGCGATGCTTCAAAGGCTTCTCGCTTGTCTTGGCTGAAGAAATCGAGAAATCTCAGCTCAGGTTGATACCGCAAAAAGTCTGTTTCAAAGGTATTTTCTAAGTTGAGAACGTAGGCGCGGAACGAATCTGCGATCGCTCGCGATTTAGTATCTCTAACTCTGGTAATTTCTTGTTGAAATTCATCCCGAATCTTAGTCAACTTGTTAAACTCTGGCTCAACTGAATTAATTTTTTCCTTCAACTCATTGACATCGCGATCGAGCAATGGTAAGCGACGCCCAACAGCTTCGCGGACGCGAGCCGAAATTTGACGCGCCAAAGTCCTCGCCGGACGCAATTCTGAAATCGCTCTTTCCTGCGTCAAAAATGTATTCAGTGCCGCCATAAACTCGGGAAAACCAGTTCCTGCCAAATCTGCATCCGGGTTTTTCATCCGCAACCTCAACGCCTTAATTGAGGTAATTGGAAACACCCGCTCGTCGTAAATATCGTGTCCTTCTGTTAAACAATATTCAGCCAAATTAGCTTTGAAAACCCGCCCCAGTTTCTCTTCTGCTGCTGCCATTTCTTCAGAATCGTCCGGATCGATCAAACTTTCTCGCACCTGATCCCAAGCATTGATCAGAAAGAAAATGCTCAAGCCGCGACCTTTGATGTAATTTTCTAGATAACGTCTTTCGCCCATTGTACAAGGCTGAGTTGCTCTGAGCACGAACAAAATAGCGTGACAGTTGTTGATGTAACCGAGAGATAATTCATTGCGGGCTTCTGTATCGTTAAGTCCGGGACTGTCTACTATTTCTATGCCTTTTTCTAGCAAAGGTAAGGGATATTCTACTACGGCGCAGTCGATATCTGGAAATGCTGGTTTCTTTTCTTCTTCTAGGCGTTTGGCTTCGGCGGGGTCGATTGTATAGTTCTGTTTGAAACTTTTAAAATCTAGCTGTTTGGGGCTTTTGCCGTCGTTGAAATAAACGGTGACTTTTTTTTCTGAACCGTAACGCAAAATTGTGAGCAAAGCCGTACAGGGGTTGACATCACTGGGTAACAAGTTTTCACCGATTAAGGCATTGAGAAAAGTGCTTTTGCCGCGTTTCATATCGCCCAATACTAGCAGCCGAAAGACTCCTTGGCGCAAGTTTTTGCTGGCGAGATTGATGTCGGCGTTGTCTGTTTCTAAACCAAGTTTTCCCGAGGCGGCGGCTCCTGCTAGTTCCGATTGCTCGATGGCTGTGGCGATGTTGCTGAGGCGATCGGCAATTTCTCGGCGGACGGCAGCTACTCGCTCTAAATCGTTGAGAAAATTGCTAGTTTCTACTTTGAGGTTCATGGTTTTTTTCTAATAGTTTAGCACTGGAATTTCCCGGTCAATCTTCTTCAAAAAATATTGTGCAAGCAATCAAAGCAATCCCTCCGACTATCAGCGCAGTTCCTAGCCAATATGCGATGCGAACTGTAATTATCACAGCAATAATAATGCCTGTAAATTGAGCTATGGCTAAGAGTTTTCTACGCCACTGTAGGAGTTTGCTGTTAGTTTTGCTGTCGGCTTCATCGTACTTACTAATTAGATCTGCTGGCACTGAACGGTCGATTTCGGCTGCTAGTTCGCTGAGCAGAAATTCTTGTTCGCGCTTCCGCAGCTCTTGTTTTTTGTGCCGGAGTTCTCTTGATTTTTGGTCGGGATAATTCATAAATTTTACCCTATTTTGCAGGTAAAAAGTCTGGGATTTATTATCAATGTTGGGCAGCCATAAGTTTTCTCCAACTGTAACTCACATTTTCAGCGGTGTCGAGAAATGTTAAGAAATGTCAAAAAGGACGATTCACGCTCGGGATAGAATAGCTTCGCCGCGCGTGCTTTTAAGCAGATCTCGCCCGCAGCATTGCGAAGCATCAATATCCTTCGGGGCCGATAGTAGTGCGATCGCACTCAGCGTCCGAGAAATCAACCAAGCGCGATCGAAATAAGTTGCAGCCAGCTAATTGAGCCTTAGTTAACTTTGCTTTCTCCAAATTAGCTCGGCTCAAATCCGCATATCTCAAATCGGCATTGCTCAAATCTGCATTGTACAAATCCGCACCTTGCAAATTCGCTTTCTGCAAATTAGCACCTTGCAAATTAGCGTGGCGTAAATTTGCTCTTGATAAATTAGCTCCTGACAAATTAGCTTCCGACAAGTTTGCCTGATAAAGTTGAATGTCACCCAATTCAGCGTCTTGCAACTCAGTTTTGTAAAGATTGGCTTGAGTCAGATTGCCGTAGGGCAAATAAGCTCGCTTCAGCACGCTACCCGAAAGATTTATTTCTGGCAAATATGCTTGAAATAAGTTATCTCCACTTAAATCAACGGCGTTAAAGTTTCGCTTGCCTTCAAAATACTGAGTGAGCAATTCCTCAGCGCTTAGCTTTTGCATTTTCACCCCTTAATGACGACAGCTTTTGCAGCCAATCCATAATGATAATTGATTCTTATTTTGCGTATTTATACTTAGGCAATTCTTATGTTAAGCTTGTGTAAGAACGATCGAATTTTTTCTAAGATTTTTTTTATATTTGTAAATTCCTGCCTTGCTCGACCTGTAAGCGGTCAGCAATGTCAAGATCGATAAACAAACCAAAGCCGAGCCTCTACTGAAATATGCCAGAACTTCCTCTTTCCATTGCCGAGCACTACCACGAACGGACGAAATACGATCCTGAAACCATTGCTGCCAAAAGCAGACAGCTAGATTGGACAGAGCAGCCAGTTCCGTTCAAAGAATATAAAATTGGAGCGTATTTTGACCTCAAGCCTTATCTAAAAGATCCCTCGGACGATCCAAATGCGGCTCCCGATGCGGGTTGGTGGCACCGTTTGTCCAGCTTGTTGTTGTGCAGCTACGGGCTGACAGCGAAGGTGCAGACGGTAGATGACAGCTACCTGTATTTGCGATCGGCACCGTCGGCGGGCGGGCTCTATCCAGCAGAGGTCTATTTAATCTCGCGCGGGACGCCGCATTTGCCGGCCGGACTTTATAACTATCAGTGCAGAACTCATGGGCTGGTTCATTTTTGGGACAGCCAAGTTTGGTCGGCGTTGCAAGCTGCTTGTTTTGGATCGCCGGCGCTAGAAAATACCCAATTGGCGATCGCCGTTACCACTGTTTTCTTCCGTTCTTCTTGGCGTTACGAAGACCGAGCTTATCGGCGAATATTTCTAGATACTGGTCATTTATTGAGCAACATCGAGTTAGCTTGCGCCATCAACGATTACCGACCGCACCTGATTGGAGGATTCGCCGACGAAGCTATCAATCAATTACTCTACATCGACTCAGGGCAAGAAGGAGCGATCTGTGTAGTTGCTTTAGCCGACTTGCTAGATATCGACCAAAACTTGCCAAAATTTAAAACAGCTTTGCCAGGAAAAACGACGACAGATTACCCACAAATTTCTGAAGGTCAACTGTTGGGATACCTCCACAAAGCAACAAAGTTAGAATCAGATCCCACCGGCGCAGATAGCTGGAAACTTGATGAAAGTGAAGGCGATTTAGAGGATAAATACAACTTTCCGTTTTGTACTAAAGTTTCGACAGTAACTCCTTCAATTCCTTGGGGAGTCAACCTGGAAGGTTTAGAAAATACAATGCTCAAAAGGCGTTCTACCCGTGCTTATACAGGTGCTTCTTTGAGCTTGGGCGAACTACTAGCCCTGCTCGATTTTACTTATCAAGCGCAGCACTATATCGACCAAGGATTAGACGGTAATCCCGACTATTTCGATCTGAGTTTGATTGAGACTTTTATTGCAGTTTCGGGAGTGAATGGGTTAGAAGAAGGTTGTTATTATTACGCTCCGAAAGCTCAAGAATTGCGGCAAATTCGGTTTAAAAATTTTCGCAGGGAGCTACATTTTTTGTGTTTGGGGCAAGATTTGGGCAGAGATGCGGGGGCGCTGTTGTTTCACACGGCGGATTTGAATAGGGCTGTAGCAAAATATGGCGATCGCGCTTATCGATATTTGCACATGGACGCGGGTCATTTGGGCCAGCGATTGAATTTAGCAGCGATTCAACTGCGTTTGGGTGTCAGCGGTATTGCGGGCTTTTTTGACGATCGCGTGAATGACGTT
>JBDTEI010000146.1:0-2805 GCA_039922675.1 Microcoleus sp. | reverse complement strand
AGCCGACTGCAACAAGAAACCAACTTTACCTCAGCCTACGACAGAATCGACCTGCACCTAGCAAACATGGAAGAAAGAGCGCGTTTGCTGTCGCTGCTGCAAAACCAACCATTAACACAAATCGCCGGCAAAGCAGTAGTAGACTGCAACAAAGTAGACGGATACAAATTCCGCTTAGCCGATGGAAGCTGGCTGTTAATTAGGTTTAGCGGTACTGAACCGGTGTTGAGGTTGTATTCCGAAGCTGCGACTTTGAAAGAAGTGATGCACAACTTAAATTGGGCGAAAGGTTGGGCGCATAAAAATTAGAGTTTTTAACCGCAGAGACCACAGAGGTCGCAGAGGAAAAGAAGAGATAGAGATGAATAATTCTGATGTCAACGGATTTGATATCACTTATTTCTCCATTCTTCTTCTCTGTGTTCTCTGCGCCCTCTGCGGTTAAAACAAATCTTTCTTATTCATAAATGAAAGAGTATTGCTATAGAACCCACATTCGGCATCCTCAACTGTCACAATCGGTTTTTACTTGTGTTTATTGAACAATTAAGCTGTAAATTATACTTGAGTACCGTTTATAAACGGAGAAAAGTTTTTTGAAAGGCATAATCGACTGATGACAAATAATCAATTGCTAGTTGTAGCTACCGGCAATCCGGGTAAACTCAAGGAAATGCAGCTTTATCTTCAGGATTTGGGATGGGAATTGCAGCTTAAACCGGAAGAGTTGGAAATTGAGGAAACTGGGGAAACATTTATTGCTAATGCTTGCTTGAAAGCGTCTGAAATTGCCAAAGCGACTGGCCAATGGTCGATCGCCGATGATTCTGGTTTAATGGTAGATGGACTCGACGGTCAACCTGGGATTTACTCGGCGCGCTACGGTTCCAGCGATGCTGACAGGATATCTCGGCTTCTCAAAGAATTGGGAAACGAACCAAACCGGGGAGCACAATTTGTGTGTGCGATCGCGATCGCCCGTCCCGACGGTACAATTGCCTTGCAAGTTGAAGGAATTTGCCGCGGTGAAATCCTGCTGACTCCTCGCGGTACCGGAGGTTTCGGGTATGACCCGATTTTCTACGTACCCGCACAGCAACAGACTTTTGCAGAAATGACGCCCGATATCAAGCGATCGCACTCCCACCGTGGTCGAGCATTCCAGGCTCTCCTACCACAAATGGCGAACATTGTCAACTCCTATTGAGGAAAAAAGCCACAACACAGGGTTACTGTGGCATTGGATATTGACACTTAGGTATCAGAACTAAACAGGAAAGAGGTTTTTCGTTGGCAGTTACCAATGACCAATGACCAATGCCCAATGACCAATGCCCAATGCCCAATGACCAATGCCCAATGCCCAATGCCCCAGTATCTTAGATTGCTTCCTGGTTCTTTTCGCCAGTCCGAATCCGGATAATTTGTTCTACAGGAGAGATGAAAATCTTGCCGTCGCCAATCTCGCCCGTGCGGGAAGCAGCGATAATTTTATCAACCACCATGTCAACCTGATCGTTTTCCACAACAATCTCGACCTTAAGCTTTTGCAAGAACTCAACGGTGTACTCAGAACCGCGATAGCGTTCAGTCATGCCCTTCTGACGACCAAAACCTCTAACTTCAGAAACAGTCATCCCCACAATGCCAGCATTGACGAGTGCGATTTTCACTTCGTCTAGTTTAAAGGGGCGAATAATAGCTTCAACCTTTTTCAAGTTTTTCACTCCTAACACTTACTACCTTCGTTATATTACTTAATCGGCGTGACACCTTTTAATATCACTGCGAAGAGTAACTATTTTGTAACATATACTACCGTATGTGGTTGTCGGGTGGAAATGTAGGCCAACTTTTAACAACATTCTCGGATTTGCCCGGGCGCGGGCGCTCGGACTCGGGTCGATCGCGGTAGAGTGAAGAAGACGGCAGCCCTCCCCCACCGATCTGCTAAAACAGAAAAATAACGCAGGAGACAGGAGTTTTCCGAGTTTCCGCTTTGTGATGTCAGATTTGCACGTATTGCTGAAAACTATAATTGCCAGAGGCGGTCAGTTAAACTATTCCTATGCACCCAGCCAGCCCTCCCCCTGACCGCAGCGGGCTTGATGCCCTACTGAGAAATCGTCCCTTCCTCACCTTGTGGACGGGCCAGTTGTTGGCCCAAGTTGCGGATAAAATCTTTTACGTATTGCTGATTATTCTGCTGAAAACAGGCGACTACCGACCCTGGCCTGTTTCTTGGCAGCATTCGGAAAATTCAATGCTGTCAGCGGTGATGATCGCCTACACGCTGCCGGCGATCTTCTTTGGTTCGGCGGCCGGTATCGTGGTAGACCGCTTTTCCAAAAAGCAAATGCTGATCGGCTGCAACGTGATTAGAGCGGTGTTGATTGGATCTTTGCCGTTTTTGCCCAAAACTTTTGTCGTGTTGTTGGCGGTCACGTTTTTGGTCTCTACCGTAACGCAATTTTTTGCTCCAGCAGAGGCGGCGGCAATCCCGCTGGCCGTGGGGCGAGAGGGACTGATGTCAGCAAATGCGCTGTTCGCATCGTCCACAATGGGCGGGATTATTGTCGGGATGACGATCGGCGAACCGATATTTAGTTGGCTCAAACACAGCTACGGGCCAGCTTCTCAAGAGTTTTTTCTGGGCGGGTTGTACCTGATCTCAGCAAGTTTGCTCTACTTGATGCACATCAAAGAAAATCGCGGCGGTGGTAGTGGCAAAAACATCCATCCTTGGCAAGATTTCCAAGAAGGTTTGCGCTATTTGAAACACAATCGCCTGATTAGTAACGCGAT
>JBDTEI010000145.1:0-2815 GCA_039922675.1 Microcoleus sp. | reverse complement strand
GGTTTTGAAGCGCTGCTGCGGTGGTATCACCCTTTGCGCGGTTTAGTATCTCCAGGCGAATTTATTTTAGTCGCAGAAGAAACCAAATTGATTGTACCGATTGGTTGGTGGATGATGCGATCGGCTTGCCGTCAGATCCACCAGTGGCACGAAAAATTTCCCATAAATCCGCCCTTGACTGTCAGCGTCAACCTTTCTAACGAACAATTCAAACAGCCGGATTTAATCGATCGCATCAGTGAAATTTTACGGGAAACTCAACTAGACCCCCGCAGCTTAAAATTAGAAATTACTGAAGGCGTAATCATGGACAATGCCGAATCAGCAGCCGCTACCCTCGCACAATTGAAAAATTTAGAAGTTCAATTATATATTGACGACTTCGGCACAGGCTATTCTTCTTTGAGCCGCCTACACACTTTTCCAACTGACGCTTTAAAGATCGATCGAGCTTTTGTCAGCCGCATGACAGAAGATGAAGGAAACGAAGCCATCGTACAGACTATTTTAATTTTAGCCAGTCATTTAGGCATGGATGTAATTGCTGAAGGAATCGAAACCATCGAACAGCTTAACTTACTCAGAGCGCTGCAATGCGAATACGGACAGGGATATTTTTTCTCCAAGCCTGTAGACAGCATCACAGCCACACTTTTGATAGAAAGTCAACCCGTATGGTAATTAATCAGTTGACAGTTGACAGTTGACAGTTGACAGTTGACGGTTAACCTTTGGCTTTTTGTGTGAGTGAATTAAGATAGGCATTCAGTTTTGGTGAAAATTCATTTAGTCGATCAATCTGTTCTTGGGTTAAAAGATTGCGGGTGTAGGCAAGTCTTAACCAGTGTCTTGTGTCGTTTAATGAACATCGGGCAATTTTCACAAAACGCTGATTATCTTAGCAGCTATAGCGTCCATGTCCTTCTGCAATATTAGCACCAACACTATCAGCCGATCGCACTATTTGTTTACCAATCATATCCTTCGTAAACTCGTCCCATTTTTTAATAATAAACCATATTTCGTTTGATATTTTTTCAGCTAATTGATAAACTTGTAGCTGTTGAAAGCTTTCCATATTAGCTTGTTTAAATAATTAATAGCCAACAATTAATTAATGACCAATATAAGTCAACAGTCAACAGTCAACAGTCAACAGTCAACCGTCAACCGTCAACCGTCAACTTCCTTAAACTTTCGCTTCCAAAGACTTAAGAAACTCCGTATTTACCCCCGACTCCCGCGTCAGGGCAATTTTTCCAGTCCGAGCAATTTCCTTAATCCCAAATCTATTCAGAACTTGGACGATCGCCACCATCTTACCCGGATCTCCGACAACTTCCAAAGTCAGGGTATCATCACCAATATCCACCACTCGCGCTCTAAAAATCTGAGCTAACTCAATGATCTCCGATCGCGCGCCGCTAGCAGCATTAACTTTCAGCAACATCAACTCCCGTTCCACACAGGGAATTTCCGTTATATCCTGAACTTTAAGCACATTAATCAACTTGTACAGTTGTTTAGTCAACTGCTCGATAATCTGGTCATCTCCCGGTACAACCATCGTAATCCGAGACACTCCCACTTGCTCCGCCGGGCCAACGGCGAGACTTTCAATATTAAAACCCCGACGGGCAAATAAACCTGCAATTCGAGTGAGGACACCCGCTTCATCTTCTACTAAAACCGAAAGAGTGTGTTTCATTTCTCCAAAAAAAGACGCATTTTGTGCAATTCTACTGTCGCCAATTCGCCTTTTAGCAGAAGTGCACGCCCATTTAACCTGCATTAGACATTTTATCGCGAGTTATTGGCCGTTCATCTCCCGCGAAAAAAACCTCTTGATAAATTTCGCTTTTACCGCAGTCTCGATCGCCCCTAAACCGGGCCCAACCAGGTTCTGGCCGCACACGATCCAAGTTTTTTCGTGTACGAACGTACACAATTACGCGATCGAATAAAAAGTATTCATGTCTTGTCGCTGACGGAAACCGAAATTTTGAGACCCATTGGGTCTCAAAATTCTTTCAAAGAAAAACCCGGTGTTGCAACGATGGCATTTGGCGGCGGACTTGTTCGAGTCGATCGGGATTAATCTCTGCAATCGCCACGCCCTGTTCCTCTCCAGCATCCGCCAAAACCACACCCCAAGGGTCTATAATCATCGCGTGACCGTGAGTTTGACGGCGGCCGTAGTGGTGTCCAGTCTGCGCGGGGGCGATCGTATAACAAGTATTCTCGATCGCCCTAGCTTGCAACAAAACCTTCCAGTGATCCTTCCCAGTGTAAGCAGTAAACGCCGCCGGCACGAACAAAACATCAGCACCCTTGTGTGACAAATGCCTGTACACTTCCGGGAACCGCACGTCATAGCACACCGAAAGTCCCAGCGTCCCCAACTCCGGCGACACATAAACCGGCGGCAAATCTTCACCAGCTTTCACAGTGTTCGATTCCCTGTAAGTAATCCCATCTGGCACATTCACATCAAACAAATGTACTTTTTTGTACCTTGCCACTTCGCTGCCGTTTGGATCTACCAGCAAGCAAGTATTGTATACCTTCCCCCCCTCTGTCGGCACCGGAAACCCGCCGCCCAGAATCGTTACCTGGAACCGCTGGGCCATCGTTTTGAGGAATTTTTCGCTTTGGAGTCCGATCGCCTCTGCTTGAGCAATCTTCTCTTCCTCTTCTCCCATAAACGAGAAATTTTCTGGTAAGGAAACTAACTCCGCACCCCGACGCACTGCCAGGTCGATTAATTCCTCTGCCTGAACCAAATTTTTTTGCAGGTCAGGCAAGCTAGTCATTT
>JBDTEI010000144.1:0-4911 GCA_039922675.1 Microcoleus sp. | reverse complement strand
CTACTCACGACATCGCCATTGATGGATTTTACTTAAACGTTCTGAATAAAGACAAACAAGCGCTATTTGTCGGCGTTCGCAACACCGCCTACAGGGGCGCAGTCATTGCCGGCAGCGGTGTATTGGTGTTTTTAGCCGGGAAACTGGCAGAACAGCATTTAGTAACAGGAACCGCAGGCGATACGAAGGTATATCAGGACATTCAACTGTCATTTTTTGGTTCGTCTTTTAGCGTGCCTGCACTTCAATATGGATGGGCGACAGCATTTGGTATTTGTGCCATTCTATTTGTACTGATTTATCTGTTCCAGCGCTGGTATCTTCCCTATCCTAAAAATCATGTTGTCGATGCGGGTACACCGCAGCGAACAACGAGCTTTTTTGAGTCGTTTAAAACCTATTTCGAGCAAGATAAAATTGGCTGGATTGTTACTTATGTCTTGATTTTTCGATTGGGCGATGCCTTAACTTTCAAAATGGCTCCTCCTTTTTTAATGGATAAAGTTGAGAAAGGAGGGTTAGCAGTTTCTACGTCGGAGATGGGTTTGCTATCGGGTACTGTCGGGGTAATTTTTCTGTTAATAGGAGGATTGCTGGGCGGCTATTTGATTGCAACACAAGGATTGAAAAAATGGATGTGGCCGACGGCAATTCTGCAAAATTCGACTAACTTGCTGTATTGGATGTTGGCAATGAATCAACCGGGGATTGAATGGGCCTATGCTGTAAATTCGATCGAGCAATTTACTTACGGGCTGGGCGTAGCTGCCTATACAGTGTTCTTAATGCGGACTGTCCGCCCTGATTACGAAGCATCCCACTATGCAATTACCACGGCTTTTATGGCCGCAGGAGTGCTGATTCCGGGCGTTTTTAGCGGCTACTTACAGGCAGGACTGGGCTATCAAAATTATTTCTTGTTCAGTTCACTGGCTGTGATTCCCGGTATGATCACGATTTTCTTTTTGCCGCTAGAAGATGAGAAAAAATTAGCATCTATGCCCCGGCCTGGACTGGACGATCCAGATTAATTAAATTGTATCTGTTGACAACCCGCGCACAAACGGACGTAAGCCCCTGACACGACCGAGGGTGGAGATTAAAATTTTAGACAAAAGTTTAAGCTTGCAGATTCATCTATGGAGTAAATTTCAAATCACTCGACGCTCACCCCGAAGTCTAAAATCTAAAATCGATTGACGTTCCTAGTTGGCGCCCCAAAAAATAGAGGACACAACAATGTTTTTGTTGTGTCCCTACCGAATATCTGTCTTGCTAGAGTGAAATAAAATCCCTGGCTGTTAGGGGACTGCTGAAAATACCGAGAAGACTGGCAAGAACTTCGCCGCTACTGGCAATTTGGATCGTTGTTGAAAAATCGGCTTGAGTAACTCTCAGTTGGTTAAAGCTCAAACCTTTGTTCAAACCGATTAAATCTTCACCCTGTTTAAAGTCTACAATTGTGTCTGTACCAGCCCCAATTCCTAACACAAATAAGTCGCGTCCAGCGCCACCAATTAAGACATCTGCACCCAATCCACCAATCAGCGTATCATCTCCATCTCCCCCGTTCAAATTGTCATCTCCTTTGCCGCCGTATAGCAGGTCATTGCCGGCGCCACCGCTGATAATATCATTACCTTTGCCGCCGCTGAGAGTGTCGTTTCCGCCATTGCCAGCAATAATATCGTCCCCTCCCAAACCAAAGGCTGTATTGTTGGCATCGTCGCCTACTAATTTGTTAGGTAGTGACGGATCGAGGGCACCTTTAATTGCCAAAAGGTTGCCTATAAAGGAGGTTCCTGGAGTGGTTCTTAATTGCTCTACACTGCTGCGCGATTGCAGCGCTGTTGCCAAGGATGGGAGTGCGTAGTCTAAGCCAGCTAACAACTCTAAATAATCTGGATCTGTGAAAGTAAAATCAGGGCGGTTTAACTGATCTACAGAGATTTGTGTCGTCGTCAAACCAGGAGGAGGAGAGCTTAACAAACCAGTTTGGGTGTGCTTGTCCAAGACAAGTAGCGGGTTGATAATCGGGTTGGTATAGGTTTCAAGAACTACTTTTCCTGGGATAAAAGCTTCGCCTCCCAAACTAACAAAATCGCCGCTAACTATGTAGTGAGTTACATTTTTTGTGGTGCCGGCTTTCTGCTTAAATGTATTGACCGTACTTTGATCAATTCCCGGAGAATTGAAGGTGACAATATCTCCGACAGTAGATGTGAATTCAGTTGCGGCTAGTTGCGCTAGCGCGCCGCCCAAGCTGTGTCCGAGAAGGTCTGGTGGCAAGCGGCGGGGGTTTTTTGTTGTATCTTGACTGATTTGTGTCAGCCAAGTTCCTAAGGCTTGTTTGTTCGCGTCAAATTGGTTGAAACCGACGCCTCGTTTATCTGCATTGGCAAGATCGTCTACGATCGAGTCGGTGCCGCGAAATACTAAAACGGGGGGTTTGTCTGGGGTGGTGGAAATTAAGCCGATCGCGTGAAATCCCGTTATCGGATCGTCAAAAGTGCGATCGATTTGGTAGCCGGCAGTCGTCAAATCAGTTTGAGCTACAGTTTGTAACTGGGGGTTGTTATCTATGTAAGCTAATTGCTTGGCTATATTTTCGTAAGCGGCGGGGGAGGATGGCATATTTTTGTTGTTTCCTGTAGTTTAATTGGAATTGCTTAAAAGCTATATAATTTATTTTACAGTAAGCGGCGTTTATTAACAATATATATTTCTTATATCGCGTTAATTTGTATGGGTGGGTTTAGCCCAAAATGTGCTTAAAAAAATAATTTCAGTACAACATTTACTCAATCCCCCCCCACCCAAACTACTTTGGCCGCACTAAATTTGCACGAAATCAGACCGCGTAATGTCGCTCGCATTCACACCTATGAGAGTAGCAAGAATTTCCCCCGTAATCGGGATACTAATTAAAGCTCCGTCAGCACCTTGGCTGACTCTAATTTGAGGAAAAGTTAGACCCCGCGATAATGCAATTAAATCTTCACCTTTTGTAAAATCGGCAATCACATCTGCTCCGCCACCGGATTCCAATACAAAGCGATCGCGGCCGGCACCACCAATTAAATAATCGTTACCAAACTCGCCTGAAATCACATCGTTTCCGTCGCCGCCATCCAAATAATCGTTATCTCTGCCACCGTACAAGAAATCGTCGCCAGCGCCACCGATGATGCTGTCATTACCTCGATTGCCTCTGAGAGTATCGTTACCGCCGTTGCCGATAATTGTATCCTCTCCAGGGCCGCCGGTCGCAGTATTGTCGCGATTGTCGCCTAATAAATAATTCGGTTGCAAGGGAGCTAAACCGAATTGCATTTGTCTGATTAAGTCCACAAAAGAAAATTCTGGTGCTGTCCTTAAACTCTCTGCACCTGATCGGTTTCTGATTGCCACTGACAAATTTGGCAGGGCAAAATTCATCGCTGCAATAAACTCGTTAAAATTTGAGTCGTTATTGCTATAAGAAAAGTCGGGACTGTTTAAGTTTTCGACGGAAATTTGCCTCTGGGAAAAACCTGCTGGTGGAGCAGTTAACAAATTTTCGGCTCGATGTTTTGCCAACACAGTTAAGGGATTAATATTCGGGTCTGTAAAACTTTGGATAAATACTTTTCCCGGTATAAATGCTTCACCAAATAAGCTGACGAAATCTCCGCTGACAATGTAGTGATTGACATTTTTGTTACCTGCTTTACTGAGATTTTTCTTAAATTTGTTGACTGTACTCGCTGAGACTCCGGGAGAGTTGAAAGTAAATATATCACCTGTCAGAGTTGTGTATTCGCTGGCGACAATTTGAGCGACAGCTCCGCCCCAACTTTGACCGACGACATCGGGTAATAACTTGCTGGGGTTTTTTGCAGTATCTTGACCGATTTGTGTCAGCCAGTTTTTGATATTATCTCTGTTGTTTTCAAATTCGGACAAGCCAATCTCCGGGGAGTTGGAAAATATAGCGTTTCCGTCGATGAAGTCTGTACCTCGAAATACGAGGACGGGCGGTTTTTTGGGATCGGACGAACCGAAGCCGATCGCGTAAAAGCCTGTTGCTGGGTCGTCGAACACGCGATCGATATAGTAGCCGTTAGTATCCAGGAAGCGCGAAACTTGATTTTGGGCGTTCGGCTTTTGATTCAAAAAAACAATTGACTTAGCCAGAGCTTCATAAACAGCAGGCGAGGCACTCATAATATTTTGTTTTGTGTTTGTTGGTATTTGCGATCGCTCTGGTGTTGAGCTAATTTTCCACTGCCAGCCATTATAACTGACAAGATTTGTATGGTACAATTGATAATATCTACTCAAAAATCATTTTTTACGGTTATGGCTATCATTCGTCAATACATTGCTCCATTAATAGCGGTATTAGTATTTTTTGTGGCTCTGGTAGCAGTCAGCGCTCGCATCTTTTTGCCGTCTGACATGGCGGCCCCAGCACCGATTGAGGAACCGATCCCTCAAAAGCAAGCGGCAGGAGTGAATCCGATTTTCTTGGGGCTAAATTATTCCTCTATCCCTGTTCAAATCCGCTGATGTCGGCTGAGCTGATGTCGGGCTACTGGCTGCGATCGGGATCTGGACTCGATCGCGCAAAACTGCTAAAGTTTCTACACCATACTTACCGAGAACTTTACCCGGATCGGGAATTGGGACATTTGGCTCAAACTGTCGAGCAGTATTTTTCTAACCAGACGCCGCTTTGGTGGGTAGAGTGCCTGAAAAATAGCCCCTTGGAGCCAGAAAGTTTGCCCGTGAGCCCCTCGCAGTCTCTAAATCCCAAATCGGTTGTGGGATGTTTGTGGTTGGGAAATGCGATCGACCAAACCACTGGAGAACGGCACGGTCACATTTTTCTGCTCTACATAGCACCGGAACACCGCCGTCAGGGACTCG
>JBDTEI010000143.1:0-4639 GCA_039922675.1 Microcoleus sp. | reverse complement strand
AATTGCGCGCGAGCGAGAAAAAATGTTGCGGGATTTGCGGCTGGTTTCAGATAGTTGATGAGTAGACCTCTTGCAAAAATCGGAAAATACCCTGAAATTATCTGCGTTAATCAGTGTTTATCTGTTTGATATCTGCGGTTTCTCTATCGAGCCCGTGACTTCTGCAAGAGGTCTAGTGATTATTATAGACATATATCAAGTTAATTGTTTATGGCTACTTCCAGATTTCGCGATCGCCATAAAAAGCAATAGGGTTCCCTTCCATTGCATCGCTTTAGGCTGTTCGATCGCCATTATTTAAGCAGACTCCATCTAACGATCCTCAAATAATTTAGGTGAGACAAAACCTAAGTGTTTCCAAGCAGCCGCCGTGGCAATTCTACCCCGACTTGTTCGCTGCAAAAATCCGATTTGCATTAAGTATGGTTCATAAACATCCTCAATTGTTTGAGTGTCTTCTCCGGTGGAAGCTGCGAGGGTTTCTAAACCCACAGGCCCGCCGTTAAAGTTTTCGATCATTGCTGTCAAAAGAGACCGATCTGTCCAATCCAAGCCTAGTGGATCGACGTTGAACAATTCGAGGGCGATGGAGGCAACTTCGGCGCTAATTGGCTTTAAATTTTTGACTTCGCTGTAGTCTCTAACTCGGCGCAGCAAACGGTTAGCAATGCGAGGTGTTCCGCGAGCTCGGCGGGCAATTTCTTCGGCTCCTTCTGGGGTGATTTTAGTATCTAGAACTTGGGCGGTTCTTTGGACAATTAGACTGAGTTCGTCTATTTCGTAGTAGCGCAGTCTTTGGATTAAGCCGAAGCGATCGCGCAATGGAGATGTCAGCGACCCAACTTTTGTGGTTGCGCCTACTAAGGTAAACGGTTTCAGCGGAATACTGCGGATTTTTGCGCTTTTTCCTTGACCGATTGTAATATCTAAGCGGCAGTCTTCCATCGCCGGATAGAGGATTTCTTCGGTAACTTTAGATAAGCGGTGAATTTCGTCGATAAACAGTACGTCACCTGCTTTGAGGTTGATCAGCAATCCGACAATATCTCGCGGTTTTTCTAGGGCGGGGGCTGTGGTGATTTTGCATTCAACTTCCATTTCTGCTGCTAGAATTAGCGACATTGTGGTTTTGCCTAACCCTGGTGGCCCGTACAGTAACAGGTGATCCATCGGTTCGCCGCGGGATTTGGCTGCTGCAATTGCGATCGCCAAAACTTCTCTTAAGTCTTTTTGCCCGATGTATTCAGCTAACCGCTGGGGCCGGATTTTGTCTTCTTGTTTGCTGTTGATTTCGTCGGGTAGTTCTTGCGATTCTAGTAGCGATTCTGCTTGGGGTTTGACGGCTTTTTTGCGGGGGGCCGGGGCTATGTCTTCGGGTAGATTTTGGTCGGGTGGCTGTTGTTTGGAGGAGATAATTGCCATATTTATTTGCGATCGAGCAGGGGGAATTGTTTACAATTATTAGGAGAATCTTTACAATTATTGAGTTCGCAATGAGTATTCCATCATCTTTATTAGCATCGGAAACTATAACTTTTGAGGGGGCGATCGAGCTGACTCAATCTTTATTGTCGGAAATTGAGGCCGATTCCCTACGGGATAGCTACGCTTCACGACTTTCACAGGCTCAGATCGAGCAAGCAGTGGCTTCTCTGGTGAAAACTAAGAACGGTGCTAGGGGGTTTTTTGTTACCTATCTGACGGACGAGGGACAGGTGGCAGACCGGCCGTCACCCGGAGTGATCGAGGCGCTGCGATCGGCTCCTGAGATCGTAGCAGAACTGCTGGTGAAAAATTTGGCGATGTCGGCGGCGATGGTGGTGTATCATTCGCGCCATCAAAGCGAGGAAAGGGCCGCGGGTTCTGCTAGAGTGCAGGGGCGATCGCGCAATTTAATTCAAATGCTGCAAATGCCTGCCTGTCAAACTGTAGCGTCGCAAATGCTAGAAAGTTTGCAGAATGCCAGCGGCGAGTATGAGGAATTTTTTCAGCGGTGGGGCTACGACAGCGAGCAAAGACTAGCGATCTGTTCAGCAGTGCGCGAGGCCATCTAAAATAACCTCCCAAGGAAAAAGGAAGCAGAAATAACGAAGCAGCCGAAGCCTTGGTGGTAGATGCTTGATCAAAACGACGAGGCTGTGGAATAATTGCGGTTTAGCAAAGGCTGCACAAAATTGTAGCTTGAGTTGATTTAGGTGTGAAGGTTAGTGAACGAGGGCGAAAAATTGCTGAAAACGGTGAAAGGAGTTGCCCGAAAAGCTCGAACGGCGGGCGGCAGGCTGCCCGCAAGTAGCCAGCGGTGGGCGAAGCTGAATCTGCTGTTAACATTGGTGCGGCGGGACTTAGAAGCTCAATACAAAGGCTCGATTCTGGGCAATTTGTGGCCGCTGCTGAATCAGCTATCGCAATTGGTGATTTACACTTATGTATTCTCGATCGTTCTTAAGGTAAAGCTCAAACTTGTAGGTTTCCCGGAAAATAGCGACATTACTTTTGGAGTCTGGCTGTTTGCAGGTTTGTTACCTTGGAGTGCTTTCACCAGCGGTTTGATTAAATCGGGAGTATCCGTAGTAGGGCAGCCAAATTTAGTCAAAAAAGTAGTATTTCCCCTCGGTTTGCTGCCGCTAGTGCCGATTTTTACAGCTTTTATTGAAAGTTCTCTCGGTTTAGCAGCTTTGATTGTGATCGTAGCAGTGTCAACGCAAAAGCTCAACGCTACTTTACTTTTGCTGCCACTGGTTTGGGTGCCTCAGTTGCTGCTCACAGCGGGCTTGGGATATTTGACAGCGGGCTTGACGGTGTTTTTGCGAGACATTCCTCAGACATTAGGTGTTATTCTAAATTTTTGGTTTTATCTGACGCCGATCGTCTATCCAGCGTCCGTCATCCCCGAACAGTGGCGAGTATGGATATTTTGGCTGAATCCAATGGCCGCCATCTCAGAAGTTTACCGAGATCTGATACTGCTTGGAGAAGTCAAGCACTGGGGCGAATGGGGTGTCGCTACGCTGATTTCTGCTGCTATATTTTGGGGAGGTTTTGCCGTTTACCGGCGTTTGCGTCCCGCTTTTGCTGACGTGCTGTAAATTAGTTTGAGATCGAAAGTCCATCTCAAATCTAAAATCTCAATCAAGGTGTTTGATCGTTCGGAATGCAAGTCCTCATAAAAATCTGAGGAATGCAACTCCTTACCACAAACTTATTTTTAGTTCGAGCGGACATAATATCAATCTAAAATCTCAAATCTTAAATCTAAAATCGGATGACAGAAAATGTAATTTCACTGAAAAATGTTTCCAAATGCTTTAAGCGGTACGATCGTCCAGGAGACCGCTTAAAGGAAATTATTTCCCCCAGCAAAAAACTAGCTGACGAATTTTGGGCTCTCCACGACATCAATCTGGAAATTTCTCAAGGACAAACTCTGGGAGTAGTCGGTCGCAACGGTTCAGGAAAAAGCACTCTTTTGCAAATAATTGTGGGGACGCTGACGCCCACCGCCGGCAGCGTGGAAGTGAAAGGGCGAGTCTCCGCTTTGTTGGAGCTCGGAAGCGGGTTTAACCCGGAATTTACCGGGCGGCAAAATGTATTTTTCAACGCTCAGATACTGGGATTCACTCAAAAAGAAACTGAACAAAAGTTTGACGAAATAGCTGCTTTTGCTGATATCGGAGATTTCATCGATCAGCCTGTCAAAACTTATTCTAGCGGTATGTTTGTCAGACTGGCTTTTGCTGTTGCGACTAGCGTCGAGCCAAATATTTTGGTGGTTGACGAAGCACTTTCGGTGGGCGACGAAGCTTTTCAGCGCAAGTGTTTTGCCCGCTTACAAAGCATTCAAGAAGGTGGCGGAACAATTTTATTTGTTTCTCACGCTGCTACTTCGGTGGTGCAACTTTGTACGTCAGCGATTTTAATGGATAGCGGAGAATTACTCCTCGCTCACACGCCGAAGGTGGTAATTTCTAAGTATCAAAAGTTAATTTATGCAGATCCAGATAAAGTATTAGGGCTGAAGTCAGATATTCGATCGCTGAATCAACTCACCAAGCAAGAAAGTGACAACAATCTTCAGGAGGCTAATTTAGAAAGCACAAAGACGGAGGTGAAACCGGAGCAATATCACTCTAAATCCCAGGAACATTATGATGAATTTTTCGATCCGGGGATGATACCGTCGAATACTGTGAGGTATCCGTCTCGCGGAGCAGAAATCATCAACCCCCGCATCGAAACTCTGAAGGGAACTGTCGTAAATCACTTGATTGGTCGTCAAGATTATGTTTACACTTACTCTGTCACTTTCTCGCGGTCAACTTCCAAGGTTAGGTTTGGAATGTTGATTAAAACGATTAGCGGTTTTGAGTTGGCTGGTGCTTCTTTGAAGGCTTCTAGTCAGTCAGTTAGGTATGTGGAAGCTGGAACGACAATTGTCGTGAAGTTTCAGTTTAAATGTTTGCTGAATCCTGGGGTTTATTTTTTGAATGCGGGGGTTGTGGGAACGGTAGATGAGGATTTAACTTATCTGGATCGCTGCGTTGATGTGGCGATGTTTAGAGTTCAGTCTTGTACTGAGTCCTGCGGTAACGGCATCGTTGACTTGCTGATCGAACCGTGTTTAACTGTTGTTAATTCTGAT
>JBDTEI010000142.1:0-11514 GCA_039922675.1 Microcoleus sp. | reverse complement strand
TTTTTTTCATGAATGTGCGATCGCACCGAATGCCATCACCATTTTATATTAATGTGGCTTAAATAGTCGGTACTCTCAGAATCAAGAAACCGGGTTTTTATGTAAATTGATGGTTTTGGGCCTATATCTGGGTAAAAAACCCGGTTTCTGGCTGCCCCTACTCTGAGACTCAAGAAACCGGGTTTGTTTTGGGCGTATATCTGGGTAAAAAACCCGGTTTCTAGCCGCCCCTAAATCATTACTTAACAGTCTTGAACGTATCCAGTTTGCCAGTGAATCGGTTGATAAACATCTGCAAAACAGTCCGCTTGCCGATATTGATATTAGAGCTTACTGCCATTCCCGACTGCAAGTTAACCTCCTGTTGATTTGGCTTTCCCTTGTTCAAAGTAAACTTTTGACTCTTGAGCTTAATTTTGGTTTTGAAAGCGTAGTATTTCCGCAGTTCAGTAGGAGGCTCAGCATCCTTGCTAATCTCTTTCACTTCACCCTCCACAGTACCAAACTCTAGGGCTGGAAAAGCTTCAACATTTATATCAACAGGCACACACTCGTAGTGAGTTAGACCCAATTTCTCTCTATTAATTTCTTTTTCAGGACACAGGCAGCTTTTACCTTTTTCGCAGTCAACCTTTTCTCCATCTAATTGTTTGCCGTTATATTTTTCCAACTTATCCCGCTTATGTCTCATACCATCCAATACTAGAGCCACGTTGCTATTTTCCAGGTAAACAACTGCTTCCAGACCGTTTTCATCGTCCAAAACCTTGAGCAGCTTTTCAGTTTGCTGCGCTTCATAATAAGCTTCTTCGCAGCGTTTGGGGCGAGGTTCACCCGGTTTCAAGACCGAGTTAATTAGGGATTTGCATATCGGATCGGTCGCCATATCCAACTTAGCATTCTCCTTCTTAGAAGGTTTCAAATCGAAGATAACGCCGGATACCGGAGCCTTCAGCACTTGAGTATCGCGGATTTGCTGCGCCTTTTCTAGCTGACCGTTCACGTCAGACAGCTTTTTCAGGTTTTCTACTTTGAGGCGGCTGAGTTGAGAATCGCTGCTGGCAATTTGTTTCTCGTTGTCAGCAATTTTGGTATAAAGTTCTTTCGCCCAGGCATCCTTGGTGTTTTTCAACTGTTCTTGGGCGCGGTTAATAGACTCTTGAATTCGCGATTGCTCTCCTTGCTGGCGCTGTACTTCAGCACTAATTTTTTGGATGTCACCTTGACGCGCGTTCATCTCGCCTCGGCGGGTATTGATGTCACCAAGGCGCGTATTTATGTCACCTTTGCGGGAGTTGATTTCACCTTCGCGCTGCTTGATTTGATCTTGCTGTTTGAGAACGTCGCTTTGTCCTCTGAAAACATCTTGCTGCTGTTTTTCTTTTTGGAGTTCAGCGATGGCTCCTTGCTCCACCAGGGGGCCGAGTCTGCCCAAAATGCCTTGATCGGACTTCAGTAGCTGTTGCGACTTCGCTAACTGTTCGTTAGCCAATTGTTTCTGGGCCTCCGAAGATTTTATTTGCTCTTTGGAAGAATCTAACTGCTGCTTGGCATAATTTAATTGGTTCTCAGCAAAACCCAATTGTTGAACTGCTACGGTCATTTGATCGCGGGCGGCTTTCTCAGCATCCTGAGCTTGCTTGAATTGTTTGTCCAACTCCAGAACTTGGCCTTGGGCTGCAGCTACGCGAGACAGATATTCCGATCGATAATTAACATACAGTCCTTGCTGGACTGCATCAAAATTTCTGCTGGCTCCCCTGTTGAGGTACAGCTCGTCAATCAAAGCTTGCAGCACTTGATTTTGTGACACTAGGCTCTGTCTGTCCTTGATTGTTGATTCTAGGTTAGAAGGAACAGCGCCTTGAACTTTGCCGTTGACAACATCTTCGTAAAATTTATTTTCTTTTTCCAGCGCTTCTTTAGTTTTCTTGATCGCTGCTAAATCAGCACTGGGTGCAATGGGGTTAAAAGTGAGCAGGGGCTGGTTTTTTTCCACGCGATCGCCATTTTCAACGTGCAGTCTTACCACAGCGCCCATAGCAGGTGCTTGGATGTCTCTAGCACCATCTTTGAGTTCCAATTGGCCGGTAGCGGGGACAGCTTGCTCTACGCTAGCAAAATAAGCCCAAATTACAGCAGAAGTGGTCATCAGCATGATCATCCACAAAAACAAGTGCGACCAAATCGCTGGTTTTTCGAGGATGATTGGTTGCTCAGAAAGGATTACCGATTTCATAGCCATTTGTTAGTTTTCAGTTGCTAGTTGTTAGTTTTTTATGGTTAGGTATTCGATGACTCTTGTTGTTGGAAGAGGCAGTAGTAACGCCCTTTCAGAGCCATTAATTCTTTATGAGTTCCCTGCTCTACTACAGAACCTTGATCCATCATAATAATTATGTCGGCGTTTTGGATGGTAGTCAGGCGGTGAGTGATGAAAAACACCGTGCGGCCTGCGAACGCTTCTGCTAAGTTATTGCAAACTTGGCGTTCGGAATGGTAGTCCAGGGCGCTTGTAGCTTCGTCCAAAATCAGCAGTTTCGGGTTTTGCAAAATCGTCCGGGCGATCGCGATCCGTTGCTTTTGACCCCCAGAAAGCGAAGATCCTCGCTCTCCAACCATTGTATTGTAGCCAGCAGGCAAGCTCATAATAAAATCGTGAGCTACCGCTAGTCTTGCAGCTCGGACAATCTCATCCGTACTCGCATCGGGATTACTTAGAGCAATGTTTTCTTGTACAGAGCAGTTAAACAGCAAAGTATCTTGTAGCACTACTCCAAGTTGACTGCGGAGCGAATATAACTCCACCTTGGCAATATCGTAACCGTCAATAAAAATTCGGCCCGAAAGCGGGGCATAAAGACGCTGCAACATTTTCATTGCCGTACTTTTACCGGAACCACTTCCCCCCACAATTCCCACAAAACTGCCTTGGGGAAATTCCAAATTCACATTCGCCAATTGCAGTGAGCCGCTCTCCAGGAATCGGAAGGAAACCTCCTCATACGTAACCTGCCCTTGAATTGCCGGTAACGGGATATTGCTGCGGTCTTCATCGCTGGTTTCCGTCGGCTTATCGACGATATCCTTGAGCATATCGATCGACATCGTGACTTCTTGGAAACTCTGCCACACGCTCACAAACCTGAGCAGCGAACCAGTCACGTTCCCCGAAACAATTCGGAAAGCAATCAACTGACCCAAAGTAAGGTCATTGCTCAGTACCAAATAAGCTCCCACCCATAACTGAGCTAAGTTACCCACTTGGTTAAAAAAGCTGCTAATCGTACCTGCCGTAGTTCCCGTGAGAATTGTTTTAAAACTGGCTGTAACGTATTTTGCGTAGCGACTCGACCACTCCCAGCGGGATTTCAATTCAATATTTTGAGCCTTAACAGTTTGAATCCCGCTGACTACTTCCACTAGATAGGATTGAGAGTCAGCAAAACGCATATTTCTCTGTTTGATCAGGCGCAGTACCAGCGGATTTATCAGAAGAATCATCAGCGCTAGTATCGGTACCACCGCCAAAGATACGAAGGTTAGCTTCACGCTGTAGGAGAGCATCACGGCGACGTAAACCACCGAAAATACCGCATCAAGAACCACTGTCAGAGCCGTACTCGTCATGAATTCCCGAATGTGGCCCATCATGCTGAATTTGTAAACCAGATCTCCCACGCGCCGGTTGTCAAAATAACTCTGGGGCAGCCGCAGCAAGTGGTCAATCACCTCCGCACTCAATTTAACATCAATGCGGTTGGAAGTATCTACAAACAAGAAGGTACGCAAACCGTTGAGCAGTCCTTCAAACAGGGCAACACCTAACAGAAACGCCCCCAAAATATCCAAGGTGTCGATGCTGCGCTGGCCCAATACTTTATCAATAATTACTTGGGTGATTAATGGGTTTGCCAGACCGAATAGCTGCACAAAAAACGAGGCGAGCAACACCTCAATAAATACTGTTTTGTGTTCCATCAGCGCCGGTACAAACCACCAGAAGCTGAACTGCTCTTTTTGTTCGACTTGCGGAGCTTGCAGCAGCAGGACTTCTCCTACTTCTCCCCAAATTTCTTTAAACTGAGGTACTCGCTTCCGCATCAGCCCCTTTTCGGCTGTTGCTAGCACCAATTCTTGCTCGGTGATGCTGTAAACAATGGCAAAGCTATCTTCCCATTTAATCATTACGGGAGCTTTGATGCGGTTGATGGCGTCGGCTGGCACTTGCGCCAATTGAGGCGTGAGACCAATGCTTTGGGCGATCGCACCGCAGGCTTGGATGCTGATAGAACCGGCGGTTTTTAACTGATTTTCTAGAACTTTGCGGATTATATCCCGGCGAAATTTGATGTTGAAATACTTGCTCAACATTTGGAAGCAAGCTAGCGGGGCATCTATTTGCCCTTTGGCGCGGAAAACTGGATATGCTATCCCCCCAGCATCCTTTGACTTTGGATCTACCTGTTCTGGCGGACGATCTGGGGCGATGGTTATACCGTCAAAGATGCCTCCAGTTTTCGCTAAGCCTCCTGTTCCTATGGCTGTCTCGCCATTTAGGGGATCTGCTAGCTCTGGTGGTGATGCTGAGGGTTCCCGGAAGCCGACCAAGCGGGCGCCGGCGCGACCTTCTACTTTTAAGGATTTGGCTGCATTTTCAGCAGAAAATCGGCTGCCGGTGGGAAACTCGCCCAAGACGCCGCTGCTGACTAGCCAAATGCGATCGGCATCTAGTTCATTAGCGAGGTCTTGAGTTTTTTTGTTACCCTTTGGGACGTTAACAACTGTCGCGTCTTTCCAAGCTTGCTGAGTTAGTTTCTTGAGATCCGAAGTGCCGTCGGCTTGGCGCTGCAATTCCAGGCTCAACAGTTCAAACACTTCGCTCAAGGAAGAGTGATCGTGAAAAGCTTCTCCAAGTGTCGGCTGTTTTTCCAGTACACTCAGGAAATCTTCAGCAGGTAGGACGATCGCGATTACATCTGTAGAGGCAATGGCCGTTTCGCAGGGAATCCCCCTCACCAAGCCAGCCCAGCCTAGAATTTCCTTTGACTGCACCAAGCCCAAACTGACGTGGCGCTGCGATCGTTGGTCAAAGCCCAGCAGCCGGGCCTGACCTTCATAGATAATTGCCACCTGAGTCGGCATTTTTTCGCGTTCAAACAGAGGTTGCCCCGTCCGGTAGCCTAGGAGCTGGCATTTAGCCACCAAGGTGGTGAGAGCCGTCTCTGAAAGCCGGTCAAAGGGAGGTGTTTGAGCTAAGAAATCCTGAATCTGGGAGAGGGAAACAGCGGAAGAAGTCATGATATTGAAGACACAGAAGAGAGGGGCTGTAGCGGGCCTATTTGCGATATCTGTTCGGCGAGCCAGCTTTCAAAGAGTTCGTTAATCAAGTGCAGCCGCATCGATTCATCGAGCTGGGCCGGCATGAACTTTTCTAGTCGAATAATTACCATCCATTCTGCCAGAGGACGAGGCGTCCAGAGTTGATTTGGCTGGCTGACAGACAAAAGTTTGCTGATTGCCGGGTGGGGCTGCGATAGCGGTACTGGGCCCAACAAGCCGCCGGACTTGGACTCTGGCCCTTCGGAGAAGTCGCGGGCCACTTCGGCAAAGCTTTGTTCCCCTTCGAGGATGCGAAAGTAAAGTTCGTTTGCCAGTGCTGGATTTTTGGTGCGCACCAGGGAATAGACTACGTGGTCTAGGCTGGCTTTGCGGGTTAAAAAATAATTATCTACTTTAGGTCTCCAAGTGGCTTGCTTAAATTTTTCGATCAGCAAGGGCCTGACGGCCATCTCTTGAAGTTCTTCTCCCGTCATATTTTGACTGCGCAGCCAAGCTTCTTTGGCTTCGGGGGCTGTCAGTTGGTGCTGGACTAGAAAGTTCTCGACGGCGGATTGGCGTTCTTCGTCGCTGCAACTAAAGGATGCGATCGCTTGGTCGATGATTACACCCCGCAAAAATTGGGGCATCAACTGGTAACGCTTCAGGAGCGATGGCATATCCTGAGCTTGCAGTAATTTATCGCCTATTTGAAAAAGTCCTGTCATTTTTTTATCTCCAACTGACTTTGCGCTTCCCCTTTTAATTTAGCTGTGGCAGGAAAAGAGCGACAACCACTAACCCCTCAATCTCCCGATGATAGCAGAGCGTCAAGAAAGCTAGCGCTATTGCTGTCTATTTCTTGACGCTTTGCATCCTGACGGGGTTCCTTTCAAATAGTTTGCCTATCTGATGGGAGTAAGCGCGGCTGTCGAGAATTTTGGGATTTGCTGCCATTCTTTGCTGGACTCGATCCCGATAGCGCCGGCGCAGTTCTGGGTGGGTTCCCAGTGCTGTACTCATTTCTACATAAGAGTTCTCGCTATTGGCTACCAATTCCGGAAGTTGTAGTTCTTCGAGCACTGCGGCCGATTGGCCCGATCGAGTTTTTTGCCCTTTTCTTGTCACTACAGGCAACCGGGCCAACAGCGCTTCTGTTAAGGAGCCGGCATCGCTGTATGGATAGGAGTCTAAGTATATATCAGCTAATTCCAGACATTTTATGCAATCTGCGCGATTTGGTAGCGCTCGTATCACAACTACCCGCTTGTTGTCAATTCCAAATTCCCCGAATGTCGATCGAATTTGGTTGTAAAAAGGCACCGTCGGATAGTTTTCGGCGCGAGATCGAAAGGGATACAAAACTAAAATAGAATTCGGTACGGCGGCAATAATTTTTGCCCAAGTTTCTCGCAATTCTGGGATAATTGTCAAAGCCCGAGCACAGGACATGAACACTACAGATTCATCGGTGGCTCCCCAGCTGCTGCGAGTCGGTTCAACTGTCGCAGGTGCTAACTCTACATTAGTAGGATAGCTGAAACAAACTCCCGAACCTTCTAAAGTAATCAATTTTTCGCGATACTCTGCTGCATCTGCCGGTAATGTCAAATCTCCAACAATCAAATAATCAATATTGCGGGCTGCGGTGGTGGCGGGATTTGATACGGCGGTAGCCATTTGCACCCGCGCCAGTCGGTGCAAGCACAGCAGCGCGCTTGGTTGGGAAGTATCGGCGATATTGGTGCTAATTAGCAGAATATCTAAATCGTGCGATCGAATTTCCTGAACTTGCTCTTGCAAATCTGCCGGTAATTGCACCAGTTGGTCAGCGCAACTTTCGCAATATTTCGCCAGTCGCTCGTCTTCTACCTGGAAATTATACAAGATAACTTCAAATTTGTTTCTGTCTAAATATTCAAAAGTTGGAATTGCGGCAAAAGTCTCTAATTCAGCACTAATTTTATCGAGCAAAAAGCCGACTCTAATTTTAGTTCGTTCAGGTTTTCTATCAGCAAAATTCCAGTCTATTTTTGAGCCGATATTTTTTAAGTGAAATTCCAGAATATCAGCTCGCTGGCTCAATACATTGAGCAAATTTTCATCGCTAAAATACAAGAATTTGAAGCTAACACTGTTGGCAATAAATGCAGCCACATAACACCAAACTTCCGCATCGGGAAAACTGGCGAGATTAGCAGCAACGTACTCGATCAAATCCTGGAGATATTCAGAATACCTTTCAACCTCTCCCATTTGTTGAAAACAAGTCGGAGACTGAAATAGGAATTTCAGAAAATCATCAAAAAACCACTGGGGAATCGCTGAATTTTTATACTCTAGCGGCAACTGATAAGCCTCGCGGTACAGCATCGCTGCTAGAGAATATTGAATCTTATCGGCAACTTCTCCAGCTTCAGCAAGTTTTGAGCATAACTGCTGGACAAAACTTTGTTCCGACTCCGTTAAAATTTCATGTTTGAGGTGGCTATCTAGTAGCAATTTATGAGCTTTCCCCGCTGCTTGCGAGTAAGCAGTTTCTAATTTTTCGACTGGATAATTCAGCCAATATTCAGCTAGTTGTTGGCGGTATTGGCGCATTTGCGCCAGAATAGACTGGTTTGATGGAAATTTTTTGTACTTTTCAACCAGTGCTGACAAGTCAGATAGAGTCGGCTGGGTTCTCGATGCCAATTTTTGGCGGATTGTCTGTTTAATTTGTTGATTCAGGAAACTGTAATCAGGACTATTTAGTAATTTCTTGTAAAATCTGACGACATCTTTATAATTTTCCCCAGCAGCGAAGTTTTTCCAAGTTTGTTGCTCGGGATGAATCCGCAGTGACGACAGTTTTTCGTCTACAAATCCGATGTGATAATTCCCCATGATCCGCCACCACATATCTAAGTCTACATACTGAGATAATCCTGAATCAAATAATCCTATTTCTGCAAAGACTCTGGCGGCAATTAAGACGGTACTCGGTTCGCCAATTTTGTTGATAGGGTTGCTCAAGCAGTTAATATCTGCCAGCAAGTCTTTTCCAGACTGAATAGATTTTAAATTTGACCAACTTTTGTGCAAATCTTTAATTGATTGGGAAGCTTTTCGCAAAATCGGGTGAGATTCATCTTCAGCGATGGTGATGCCGCGCGGGGAGAAAACCATGCCTATTTCTGGGTTTTGTTGAGCTAATGCGACCATTTTCTCGATACATTCTGGTGCGAGTAAGTCGTCTTGAAACAGAAATTTGATGTATTCACCTTTGGCTTGCTCGATGCAGAAGTTCCAGTTTTGTGATAAGCCGTAGTTGCGGTGCAGGATAATGCGGAAGTCGGCTGATGTTTGAGATTGGAAGGATTGGGCGATCGCAATTGTGCGGTCTGTGGAGCCGTCGTCGGATACAATCAGTTCTATGTTAGGGTAAGTTTGGGCGATCGCGCTTTTGATTGCTTCCTCAATAAATGCTTCTCCGTTGTACGTCGGAATGCAAATGCTCACCAAAGGCTGCCAAGTTTGCTGTTCTGGTTTTGATTGAGTTTTGGGCTGTGAAAGCGACAAGTCAGTTTGAGAATGAGGTTGCTTCGTTTCTCGCAATGACAAGGAATGTTTGCGCAAGTCAGCCTTAATTTTGGCAGACTCTGCTTTGGCTGCTGACAGAGGTAAGCTGTGAAAGTTATCGGTAATCTTGGCGATATATTCGAGACGTTTTCTGATTTTACTACCTGTAACTTGCGGGTTGAGTAAAGTCCGAATTTCCGCAGCAGCTACCGCTCCTATTTCTTGAGCTTCCCGGTAATAGTTAAAAACGTAGCCCATTAAATTAGCAGCGTGTTCGACATCCGGTTTGGCCCAAACATTCCCTGCTTTGTAAGGCCCGCAATCTTGCTCGATAGGGATTAACTTATACTTGACTAAAAAGCTATTCCCGACATTCATAAATTCTGTATTTGATGAATAACCGGTGGCAATTATGGGTTTGCCGTAAAACATTGCCTCAGCCATTGTAAAGCCGAATCCTTCGCAGCGGTGTAGCGATACGTAACAATCGCAATTGTAGAGCAAACCGTTAATTTCATCTTTGGACAAATACCCGTCTAGATGTTGGATGTTTGAAGAATTGATGAGGGCAGAATTTAACAATTCTAAATCTTTGAAATTTTGGTCTGAATTGGAAGATTTGAGAATCAACAATACGCGATCATCTTCGCCGAAAGCTTGTTTAAATGCTTCAATTGCTGCTAAAGGATTTTTGCGTTCGATGCGACTGCAAAAGTCGAAAATAAACAGGAAAATAAATTTATCTTGAGGTAAATCCAGTGATTCTCTGCTGAGGGAAGGTGCGGGCAGAGCAATACTGGGCATGATTCTGATGACGGGAATTGGCGAGATTTGGGCAATTGCTTCGGCACAAAAATTGCTATAAGTCCATATTTCGTGAAAATAGTTAAATGCTGGCTGCCATTTCGGGGGAAATGCGGAAATTTCCCAGGCCCAAAAGCCGATATTGTATTTGTTTTCAAAATAGCTGGAACCTCTATCTTTGATAAAAGTTTCAACTTCATCAGCGTTGACTTGAATTAGATTTACCGGGTGGGGATTGTCTGGGCTAAATTTTTGATATGTGGTGTCTTTTTTACGGTGAGGACTGCGGGTGAAATTGTTGATGACAAAGGGAATGTCTGCGGCTTCTGCGGCTCTGATATTTGCTCTTACACCTTCTCCTATGCCAAATTCGCCGTTGATGTAGCCGGCGATATTAAGTCCTAAATTAGAGTTCATAGTTTTTAATGTATGGAGCAAATTGTTGTGTTAACTTGGGGGGAAGCCTAATTAATTAATAATCTAAATTGCGCTCCATGAGGGTTGAGTTGAGACGAAATTAGAATTTGGCTCAATATTTGCTAATATCTAGCAATTCTTACAGGATTGGCGAACAACATTTAAATAAACTCTTCTAGGGCGCTGTTGACGCAGATTAAAAGAAGAGAGATCAGAGAAAGAGTTCCCAAGACTAGAATTTAGTGCTTGACAAATGTGCCGATCGCCATTGTATACTGGCATCGCAATGCTAACCTTCGGCGGACTATCTGTCGGCATGGGTTGTTCAGTTTTATTTTACGATAAACTAATCAGGAATTTTAGGGAAAGTGATCGATCGCGTCAACCACGACCTCTTTAAGCTGCTACCGCCGGATGCTAAAGTCATTGTTGAAATTGGCTGCGGTACTGGTTCTAGGGGCGAACAGTACAAGCCTCTCAATCCCCACTGTCAGTATATTGGCATTGAGTGCGATCGAGAAAAAGCTAAAATTGCAGTCGATCGGCTAAACTGGGTGACGGTAGCCGATATTGAAGAAATTGCGATTGAAAGTCTCGACATCGCACCCGGAAGCGTCGATTGCTTGATTTTCGGGGACTTGCTCCCCTATCTCAAAAACCCCTGGGAGATACTACAGCAGTACAGTGCTTTGCTCAACCCGGAGGGGCAAATTTTTGCGACAATTCCCAACCTTCAATACTGGCGGCGAATTGTCAATCTGCTGCGAGGACATTGGGAGAATCCCGACAGCAAGATGCAGCACTGGTTTACCCTTGAAAGTATTAAATCATTATTTGCTCAAGCCGGATTGCAAGTTTACGAATTTCAAGGGAAGGGACACAAAACGGAAAATTTTGCCCAATTCCAGCAATTGCTGCATCCAATGGTGAAGGCCTTAGAGCTGAAATCCAGCGATTTTGCTACGGAAACGGGTGCTGAACATTATATCGTGCGATCGACCAAATCGACCGTACCGCCCCGCAGATTGCTGATCCAAACCATTATTATGGCTCCTACAGGGTGCGATCGCGTGCGAGTTTTGGAACCGGACAAATTTAGCGCCACAATTCCCGGTGTGCGCACCGTATCCGGCGTTAAAGCAGCAGAATTAATTCCTCCGCTACCTGGAGAAGAAAAAGTCTTCATCTGGCAGCGGACAATCATGCAATATCCCGGCTACATTCCCAAACTCAAAGAACTACTACAACAAGACTATTTAATAGTAGCCGAAATTGACGACAATCCGATCCGCCGCCGCGAATATGCCGACAACAATTACCTCAGCTATCGCGGCTGTCACTGCGTTCAAACTACCACAGAACCGCTAGCCAAAATTTTGCGACAATACAATCATAATGTTGCCGTATTTCCCA
>JBDTEI010000141.1:0-8208 GCA_039922675.1 Microcoleus sp. | reverse complement strand
GCCGGCGACAAATGCTGCGGTGGCTTTTAGCAGTTTGGGGAATGCGGCGGTGTTGGCGGGGGTTTTGGGCACTAGCGCGATCGCCCAATTGATTCGTGCAGACTTAGCGGAGTATGATATTAGGATAGTCGATTTGCAACCAGGGCGATCACACTCTCCACCAGTCTCTTCGATTATTGTAACTGAACAAACGGGCGATCGGGCCGTAATCTCGATTAATGCTACTAAATCGCAGGCTGACAATCCAGCAATTAATCCAGAAATTTTAACATCAGTTAATATCATACTGATTGACGGACATCAAATCGCAGCCAGCCAAAAAATTGCTCAACTCGCTCAATCCAAAAACATACCAATTGTTTTAGATGGCGGCAGTTGGAAACCCGGATTAGAGGAAATATTGCCATTCGTTAAATGGGCCGTGTGTTCGGATAACTTTCATCCGCCCGACTGCGACAATTCCGAAAAAATATTTGCTTATCTTTCAGCAGCCGGAATTCCCCACATTGCCATCACACGCGGCGAAAAACCGATTCAATATCTCAGCAAAGGCAGTTTCGGCAGTTTAGAAGTTCCTCAAATCCAAGCCGCAGACACTTTAGGCGCAGGCGACATTTTTCACGGCGCTTTCTGTCACTACATTCTACAAGACAACTTTACAAATGCCCTCACCGCCACCGCTAAAGTAGCTTCCGATTCCTGCAAATTTTTCGGAACCCGCCAATGGATAAAAAATCTGCAACCTTAACTTTAAATTAACAAAAAAATCCTGACAAAAGCGATCGCACCCAGAAAACTCTAACAGCCCACACTTGTTAAGCTAAAATAGTCATAGCAACCCTCTCTCTCTTCCTTAGCGCCCGTGGAACAGGCATCTAGCCTGTTCATTTTCACGGTTCATAAAAAAACTCATTCACAAATTAAACAAAATTGCTATATTAGTTAAGCAACTTCAAGCAAAACCAAACTACCCTAAAACAAAACACTCCAATCATGCCTGAAACCCAACCCCTAACCATCACCCTTCCCCCCTTGCGGATCACCCTAACCGAACAACAACAGGTTAATCTAGAATGGCTGACGCAAAACTTACCAAATCTACTCGCAGCAGCGCCAAGCAAACCCGAAGTCCCCGACAACCTGAAACAGTGGGTAGCGGCTAACAAATTATTAAATCTACCAGATGCAGACATCATTCAAGGTCTAATAAATACAGGCATTGATGCGGAAACAGCAACATCCGAAGTTACCGCTATATCCTCTCATCCGTACTTTCAAGCAGGCAGCCATTACGTGCAGCTATTGCAGAAACTCGAATCGCAACTTAGCATCAACAATCAATTAGCAGCCCTCTCTTCCAAGTTTGGCACAATAGAACGCAAAAGCAGCCTTTCTAGAGAATATTTTTTAGAAAATTACTACGCCAAAAATACTCCGGTAATTATTACCAACATCATGCACAACTGGAAAGCCTTACAGTTGTGGACGCCGGAGTATTTGCAGGACAAATACGGCGATTCAGAGGTGCAAATTCAAGCCAACCGTAACTCTGACCCGGAATACGAAATTAAGATACATAACCACAAAAAAACCGTTTTCTTCCGCGAGTATATAGATATGGTCGTCAACGGTGGCTCTAGCAACGACTGCTACATGGTGGCTAATAACCAAACTCTCGAAAGAGAAGAATTTAAACCGCTATTCAACGACTTTGAAATTTTTCCTGAATACTTAAATCCCGACGATACAAAAGGCAGAGTTTTCTTTTGGTTCGGGCCCAAAGGTACAATTACACCGCTGCACCACGACCCAGTTAACTTAGTTTTAGCACAGGTATCGGGACGCAAACTAATTAAGTTGATTTGTCCGCAGCAAACGCCTCTGCTTTACAATCATGTTGGAGTTTTCAGCAAAGTTGACGGCGAAAATCCCGACTATGACAAATATCCGCTTTACAGAGATGTGAAAATTATTGAGGTGATTTTGGAACCGGGAGAAGTTATTTTTATTCCTGTCGGTTGGTGGCATCATGTAAAATCCCTGGAGGTGAGTATTTCGGTTTCGTTTACTAACTTTGTGTTTCCCAATTATTACGAATGGAAATATCCTCATATTAATGGGTAGTTGTCAGTTGACAGTTGTCAGTTAACAGTTGACAGTTGACAGTTGACAACTTGCAAACACGAACATCTATCTGCGTTTATCTGCGTTTATCTGCGGTTTAAAAAATGAAAAATCTCGAAGAATTAAGCGAAATTGCCCAGGCTGCCGCTTGGGGTGCCACAGATATTTTACAATCCTATTATCGCCCTGATGCCAATACTCCTAACCTCGACATTCAAGAACAAAAAGACGGCCCAGTTACCGCCGCCGATATCGCTGTCAATTCTTACATTCTAGACACATTGCAATCGGTTTTAGGGAATGCAGAATTTGGCTATCTCAGCGAAGAAACTTACAAGTCTTATTTAGAAAGTTTCGGCAAAGTTCCCTTAGCTCAATCTTGGGTTTGGATTATTGATCCTTTGGATGGAACCCGCGATTTTATTGACAAAACAGGGGAATTTGCCGTTCACATTGCTTTAGCCTTCGAGGGAAAACCTATGTTAGCGGTTGTCGCTTGGCCGGAAAAGCAAAAGATTTATTATGCCATCCGGGATGCGGGGGCTTTTGAGGAAACTCGCGGAGGTTCGGCGGTGAAATTGCAGGTTTCTGCACGCAATATAGTGGCAGATTTATCTATAGTAACCAGTCGCAGTCACCGGGACGATCGCCTAAACCAACTATTGCACAAATTTCCCTGCGAAAATCAACTGGCTGTCGGTAGCATCGGCTGCAAAGTTGCAACGATTGTAGAACAAAAAGCTGATGTTTATATTGCGCTTTCGGGAAAGTCTGCACCCAAGGATTGGGATTTGGCTGCACCGGAATTGATTTTGACGGAAGCGGGCGGCCGATTTACTCGTTTTGACGGTTCTGCTTTGCAATATAACCGGGGAGATGTCAGTCAGTGGGGGGGATTGTTGGCGAGTAATGGTTGCTGTCACGATGCTTTGTGCGGGGATGCTGAGAGGATTTTGGCAGAGATTGATTTGGGTTTGCGGTAATCACACTGCTTCGTAATCAGGAATGCAAGTCCTCACTAAAAACCGATTTTTTATCGCACATCACCTTACCTAAACTAGGTATCAAAATCTCAATTCTTTCGATAAATAAATAGCACTGGCGGATTTAGTATACCAACTAATTTTACGGTAGGAACAAATCCTAATTCGATCGCACTATGGGACTTTGGTAGCAGTACAGAAGTAAGGTTTTTCGCCCGGACGGACATACAGACGACAGTTGTATCGAATTGCATCATTGAATAAAGCAGCACTAGCAGGCAAAATATTTTAGGTTTGCTCTTCTGAGTTTGTCAGTTTAGCACGGTTTGGCGATCGCGAGTTTCCGTAGCCAATCATCTATCAAAATGATGAAAAATGAAGCAGAACAAGCCTAGTTGCAAATGCAATTAACCGGACGGATCGGAGTGATAATTCAATGGCATGGCTCAACAAAAAAATCCCTCGATGTCAAACAAAAATGATCCCAGTGGGAAAGCCGAGGATTGTACATTTTATTGTTACCTGAATACTGTTGCTGGATGAACAATATTGAACGGGAATGGCAACAACTTAAAAATCCTGAACTCGCTGGACAAATGTTTGAAGATGAATGAGAGCGCGGGCCGACGCAGTAATTGATGGAATGGAAGCTAGAGGGCCAAGAGGAAGTTATACAACTAATCGCTTTAAATTAAATTCCCGCCCCGGTTCTAAACATTCCTTTACTGACATTAATTTTTTTCTGCCGACCTACTTAACTCAAGCCTTCTGACTTCTCTCGCGACGATAACTCAAGCCTTCTGACTTCTGCTATGTCAGTCGCGTAGATCGACTTGCCACTTCAAAAGCATCAATGTTTTTCTAAAAGAGTTTTTCTAAAAGAGATTTATGATACTCTGAAAATAGAGGTTTTTTACCTACCAATTTTGGTATTTATATGATATAAATATTTGCCATGCTAGCAAATAATGATATTTTTGTCAAGCACTTTTTTGCAGATTATCCAGATTTCAAGGAAATAACAGCGTGTCTTCCGTTACCAATCACTACAAAACCCTAAAAATTAGCCCAACAGCAACACAAGCCGAGATTAAACAAGCATACCGCCGTTTAGTCAAAATATTTCATCCAGACAGTCAGAGTTCAACAGCCGGTCACGAAGAGATTGTCCGCCTCAATGTAGCCTATGAAATATTAGGAGACGCCCAGCACAGACAATCTTACGATCGCCAAATCTCCCAGCCAAGCGAACAGCAATCACCCTACGCGCCAAACATCACCCGCCAGCGACAACAAACAGCGCGGGACGCCGACGAACAAATGGAACAATGGCTGATTAAAGTATACAAACCAGTCAATCGAATGCTCAACAGCATCTTGAAGCCACTGAAAAAGGAAATAAACGAATTGTCAGCAGATCCGTTCGATGACGAACTGATCGAAAAGTTTCAAGCTTATATCGAAACCAGCCGCGACTTTCTTTCAAAAGCTCATAACTTTCTGAGGGTGATGCCCAATCCATCTAATGTAGCCGGAGTTGCGGCCCATCTCTACTACTGCATCAATCAAGTGGGAGATGGCATAGAAGAATTGCATTTATTTACCCTCAATTATGACGATCGCCATTTGCACACCGGTCAAGAACTGTTTAGAATTGCTGCTAGACTGCGACGGGAAGCACAGGAGGAATTGAAAATTAAAAGTTAGTTAGTCAAGCAGAGAGGAAGATGGGGAGATGACGAGATGGGAAAATTTGCCCAATGACTAATGACTAATGACTAATGACTAATGACTAATGACTAATGACTAATGACTAATGACTAATGACTATTTAATTAATGTCAAATCCCAAAAAGAATTTGAATTCGCTTCCGAATTTTAATAAAAGGAGTTTGTCCCAGAGAGCCATCATCTAACAATCCTAAATCTCTCAAAGCTTGCTGGCGTTCCGACAATTTTTGAGCAATCTGATCTGCCAAATTCGGTTGTTCTGTTAAAAGTTTTTGCAAGTCGTGGCGTTCCACCACAAACAAAATTGCATCTTCGCTAGTTTTAACAGTCGCCGTTCTAGGAGTTCCCAACAGCAAAGAGATTTCCCCAAAAAACTCCCCCTCGTGAAGCGTCGCAATATACTGATCTGCTTTTTGAGAAAGAACTTCTACAGCACCCGAAAGAATAATATAAAAAGAATCGCCAGGGTCATTTTCTTTACATACAATCTGTCCCGCTGGAAACAGTTGTCGGTAGCCGTATTCAATTAACTGCCGCAGTTCTAAATCCGTACACTGTTCAAAATAAGTTACTCGCCGCAACAAATCTCGCAGCGTCCAATTATTAGGCGATTTAGACCCTAATTTTTTGTGTTCGGAAACGGTGGAATTAGATTTGATTTCTGCTGAATGTTTGGCATTCTGCGGAAAAACTTGACCCTGGGAATTATCATCTTTGTTATTGTTGTGAAAAAGTTGAGTTAACTCTTGCGGGTTTCGCAGCCACAAATCCCGCTGGGGAAATGGAATTTCGATATTTCGGTGGCGTAATTCGTAATCTATTAAAAAATTGACCGCACTTTTAATCGCATCGCTTTTCTGCGGCTGGTCAATCCAGACTAAAAGTTCAAAATTTAAAGCATTGTCTCCAAAACCGCTAAACCATACTTTAGGAGAAGGATGGGACAAGACATTCGATGCCATCCGCGCCGCAACTAATAGCGCTTCGGTAACTATTACTGGGTCAGTGCCGTAAGCAACGCCGACGGGGATGTGAAGACGGCATTTGGGGTCTCGGTAACTCCAGTTAATAATGTTAGTTTCGACAAACTTGATGTTTGGTATAATTACAAATAGTCCATCAATTGTTTTGATAATTGTGGAGCGGATAGAAATATTTTCTACTGTTCCTAAAAGGTGATCAATTTCAATAAAGTCTCCGACTCTAATTTGCTGCTCGAATAGTAGGGTGATACCACTAATAAAGTTGCTGGCAAGATTTTGCAACCCGAAACCGAAACCAATGCCGACTACGCCAGCCAAGACGGTGAGAGAAGTGAGGTTGATGCCGGCAGCTTGCAGGACGAAAATACAGCCGAGAGTTGCTAAAATATAGCTAATGATGGTGGCAATTGATTCTCGGCTGCCGCGATCCAATCTCATCCGAACTAGGAGGCTGCGCTTGATTCCTTCACTAAGTATTCGAGCTATAATGAAGGCAAATATAGCTAAGATAATTAGTTTAACCATCGCACTGATGGAGAGATAAGTGTCCCCGACATAAAATAGCGGGGTTGCGATCGCACCTGAAAAACTTTCAAAAAAGCGATCGGCTCGTTCAGTAATCCAATTCATTAATATTTCGTAATTCGTGATTAATCATGGGTGATTAGTTTTGGTTGCAACTGAACCGCAAACTGCTAACTGTTTCAGAGTTTAGGCGAAAAACTCAAACTGTGGAGTGTCCTATGCTGCAACGGCGATCGTGAAGCGCAGCTATCCCGAGTAAGAATCGGACTTTCTCAAAGACTGGTAACACCAGTTCTCTAAAAGAATGCAACTCGCTTGTAAGCTCGAAACCCTGATCGGACAAGTCATCCCTAATCGCAAAACGAAAAACGAAAAACGAAAATGGTATAACTGGTGGGCTAGCAACTGATGCCGAGAAACTGTTTTGTAGTGGTATTTTCTGCCGGATATCTGTGTTGTGGCGTAAACTCGGCCCTGTGGATCTCGCGGCAACCTGTTGCCAAGATCTCGAAAATTCGTAGAAATTCATTCGCACCACCCTAAAATTATCGAAAAATTCCAGCAAAAATTAGTTTATCCTTAAGAAGTAAGTCCTTTACAGAACTTAACAAGCTTACCCTACTTGACTTTTATGCAGTGCATCATCAATCGTCGGGCACAGTTTTCGGCGAGTCATCGTTACTGGCTACCGGAGTTGAGCGAAGCCGAGAACTTTGAGCGGTTTGGCCCAACCGCCCGCGCACCGGGACACGGACACAATTACGTTCTTTACGTTTCCATGATAGGAAAACTCGACGAGTACGGCATGGTGCTTAACCTGTCTGATGTCAAACACGTCATCAAGCGGGAAGTTACCCAGGATCTCGATTTTTCCTACCTTAACGAAGCGTGGCCGGAATTTGAGCAGACTCTGCCAACTACCGAAAACATAGCACGGCAAATTTGGCTGCGGCTAGCCCCTCATTTGCCTGTGAGCAAAATTCTATTGTTTGAACACCCGGAACTTTGGGCTGAATATTTAGGAAACGGCATGGAAGCTTATCTAACTCTGTCAACTCATTTTAGCGCCGCCCATCGGTTGGCTCGTCCCGATTTGAGCTTTGAAGAAAACTCGGAAATTTATGGCAAATGTGCTCGTCCTAACGGTCACGGTCACAACTATCATTTAGAAGTGACTGTGAAAGGGGAAATAGATCCCCGCACTGGGATGATTGCTGATTTGGGAGCTTTGCAAAAAGCTATTGACGATTATGTTGTGGAACCGTTCGATCATACTTTTTTAAATAAGGATATTGCCTATTTTGAGAAGGTTGTGCCGACGGCGGAAAATATTGCGGTTCGGATCGGGCAATTGTTGCGATCGCCCGTTCGGGAATTGGGGGCAGAGTTGCACAAGATTAAGCTGATTGAAAGTCCGAATAATAGCTGCGAAATTTACGGTGCAGATATAGATGCAGCGGTGGCTGAACGTCAGCAACCGGAAGCATTTTTAGCGGGGGTTTAGAGCTACAAATCGGGTCATTTGAGGCGGCTTTACCTGGATAGTAAGGCTAATTGTGCAGATTGGTGAAGCCGTCCCGATGATTCCGAGGGTTTTTCAACCGGATCAAACGGGAGAATATATTCTTTGACCAAAGTTCCACCGCCAGAATTATTAGCACTTTTCCTGACAAGTCAGACTCCGAGCGTATTCTGGAGATAGTAAGCCAGCATTCCTCATCAAAGCTATTGTCGTTGCTGAGAGTATGAGGTCGATCGCCCGATCGCTGACAAACAAGCACTAATTTCTCCTAGGTGAGTTGACGTTTATGCGAGTCTCAAATGTAGCTCTCTTGACTCTGGCCGCCCTCGCATCCCAGAAT
>JBDTEI010000140.1:0-21850 GCA_039922675.1 Microcoleus sp. | reverse complement strand
TAGCTGAGAAAATGACTGTATCACCTTTTCTGATTTTCAGTTCGTGATGTTCGCCGTTAGCAATGCGAGTCATCGCCGCCATCGGTTCGCCTTGGGAACCAGTAGTCAAAATCAAAACCTTGTCTTCGGGTAAATTGCGGATTTCTTTCAGCGGTTTGAAAAGACTATCTTCGCATTTGATGTAGCCGAGATTGCGGCAGTGAGCGATGACGTTCAGCATCGACCGGCCAACCACTCCGACATACCGATTGTTTTTCTTAGCCAAGTCCAAAACAATTTGCAATCGGTGTACCGACGAAGCAAAAGTCGTCAGCAGCACTCTTCCTGTTGCTTGAGCGATAATTCTGTCTAAATTCGGAGCGACAGAACGTTCTGAAGCGGTAAAACCAGGAACTTCCGAGTTAGTAGAATCGCTGATCAAACACAGCACGCCTCTCTCGCCGTACTCCGCCAGCTTTTGCAAATCAAAATGCTCGCCGTCTACAGGAGTATGGTCAATTTTAAAGTCTCCAGTGTGAATAATAATTCCGACGGGAGTGTGAATTGCCACAGTGAAACTGTCGGCCATCGAGTGAGTGTTGCGGATGTATTCAACTAAGAAATGCTTGCCAATTCTGACCGTATCCCGGGGGCGAACTGTTCTCAATTCTGTGCGGTGAGATACTCCGGCTTCTTCCAATTTTCCGGCGAGCAAAGCCATCGCCAAACGCGGGCCGTAGATGACTGGAATTTCAAATTGTTTGAGGTGATAAGGGATGCCACCGATGTGGTCTTCGTGACCGTGAGTGACGATCATACCTTGAATTTTGTGGCTGTTTTCCCGCAGGTAAGTCATGTCTGGGAGGACAATATTTACACCGTGCATTCCATCTGTCGGGAACGCTAAACCTGCATCTAAAAGAATTATTTCGTCGCCGTACTCGAACACACAAGTGTTTTTACCGATTTCGTGCAGCCCACCGAGGGGAATAACTTTTAGAGCTGATGCAGTTGTATTTTTGATCATGCGTATCCTTTGTTAGTTATTTTTGTTATTTGTCTGTTGTCTGTTGTCTTTCGTCTTTCGTCTGCTGTTCGTTAGTAGGGCGATTTTTTTCCACATATTTATGGAAAACTCCCCTGCGGGTTTTACGAACCCGTACAGTCAGTTGTTTTCTGGCTTCAGTCTTTAAGTTCTCAGTCTTTAATCCTTGACTGTCAGCTACTTACTAACAGTTAATTACTAATGACGGATTACTAACAACTAATGACCGATCGCAACTAATATTCAGTTGTCTGAAAACTCGTTCTCGCCTCTCTAGCTACCAGATACTGTGGCTAGCTGACTCAGTACGTCCTTTAACTTTTGAGTTACCTCAACGGGCGGATCGCACAGGGGCGGACGGGTGGAACCGACATCCCAGCCTTGAAGTTTAAGAGCTGCCTTAACGGGAATGGGATTTGTGGTGAGAAAAAGAGCTTTAAACAGGTCAAAAAGTTGCAAGTGAATCTGGGTAGCGACTTGAACTTGACCGGCCTCGAAAGCTTTAATCATCTGTTGCAGTTGCTCTCCTACCAGGTGGCTGGCTACGCTAACTACACCAGATCCTCCTACCGCCAACATCGGCAAAGTTAGGGAATCATCTCCAGAATAGATCGCAAATTCAGGTGATGTCAAGCACCGAATTTGACTTGCTTGATCTAGGTTGCCACTTGCTTCTTTGACTGCCACAATGTTGGGGATTTCTGCCAATCGAGCTACTGTCTCCGGCAACATATTTTGGCCGGTGCGACCGGGGATGTTATATAACATTATAGGCAATTCTGGAGCAGATTGCGCGATCGCCCGAAAATGATTGTACAAACCTTCTTGCGGTGGCTTGTTGTAATAAGGAACAACCTGCAAACAGCCGTCTAACCCTAGTTTAGCTGCTTTTTTCGTAGCTTCGATTGCTTCTGAGGTCGAATTCGATCCTGCTCCTGCGATTACCAAAGCTTTACCAGCTACTGCCTTTTGTACCACCTGAAATAATTGGTACTCTTCGTCCCAGCTCATAGTGGGAGACTCGCCCGTAGTTCCGCATACTACCAAGCTATCTGTACCGCGATCGGCTAAATGAATTGCCAATTGTTCTGCTACCGCATAGTTAACGCTGCCGTCTTCCTTAAACGGCGTAATCATTGCAGTCAGAACCCGTCCAAACTTTACCACACTTTCTCCGATTTTAGACTGTTGATTTTTGATTTTAAATTTTTGATTTCAGATAGAAGGTTGATCTAAAATCTTCATTTCAATTGCCCTATTACCAACTTCCCGCTAAATAGCAGCCGCCGCCGCAGATATTCGCAGCAAATCTTTATCTGCCAGCAACTCAGCTATCTGCACCGCATTTAAAGCAGCCCCTTTGCGAATTTGATCGCCACTCAGCCACATCTCCAACCCGCAGGGGTGAGAAATATCTTGGCGAATCCTGCCGACTAGCACTTCATCCTTTCCGCTGGCCTCGACGGGCATCGGGAAATAATTAGCTTGCCAGTCTTCTACCAGCTTAACGCCGATCGCCTGTTTTAAGATTTCCCTGGCCTCGATCGGGCTAAAAGGCTCTGCAAACTCTAGGTTAATCGCTTCGGAATGGGCGCGGAGTACGGGAACCCGCACGCAAGTCGCACTAATTCTAATCTCGTCCGTACCAAAAATCTTCCGAGTTTCGTTTACCATTTTCATCTCTTCCTCACAATACCCCAAATCGTTAATCGGCGTATTGTGCGGAAACAAGTTAAAAGCTAGGGGGTAGGGAAAGATATCGGTTTTGGGAATTTCCCCTGCCAAAATTGCTTTAGCTTGATCTTTCATTTCCTCCATAGCCCTTGCGCCCGCGCCGCTGGCAGACTGGTAAGTCGCTACAACTATGCGCTTGACTGGTTTAACTTTGTGCAGTGGCCAAACGGCAACCGCCATCAAAATTGTCGTGCAGTTGGGATTAGCAATGATACCTCGGTGAGATGCCGCCGCTTGGGGATTGACTTCGGGAACCACTAGCGGCACGGTTGCATCCATGCGGAAAGCGCTGGAATTGTCGATTACCACGGCCCCGGATGCCACTGCTTGCGGAGCCCAGAATTTAGATGTAGAGCCGCCGGCGGAGGCGAGCACTAGATCTACATTATCGAACGATCGCGCCGAAACTGCTTCGACCGGCAGCATCTCGCCGCCAAAAGGCAAAGTTGTGCCTGCTGAACGTTCCGAAGCCAGCAGCTTCAAGTCTGAAATGGGAAAACTCCGGCTGTGCAGGAGTTCTAGTAACTCCGCACCGACAGCGCCGGTGGCTCCTAGAATGGCAACTCGATAGGATTGAGACAAATTAGTTTCCTCCGCAAATTAAAGTCTAAAGGATCGAAATCAAAAAATTAAATAACTGCAATTCTCAATATCAAACTTAATTAATCTTATGCGACATCAGGAGCATGAGAGGATGGCCAGGGTGCAGTTAACTGAAACTGGCGATCGGACTTCTACATTGCGACGTGCGATCGTACTCAATTCCAGTTTAGCATCTTTCGCCGTTAGCGTTAGCTTTCGCGATCTCTTATGAAAGCCCGCCTCTACGCCAACGAAGAGGATCGCCCGCGCCCAATCCGCATCGGCTTAGCTTTTGCGAGATCTCTGCATTCTAGCAGGCGCATCCATTGACTGTGACTGCCCGCTGCGGCCGGCAACATTGACATTACAGGGCGATATGTGCTATGGTTCATCGGCAATTAGTGGACTTAACCTCCACATTCTTAGCCACAAAACCTAGTATCCTCAAACCAAAACTATTTGGCAAGAGTGAAAAAAGTAGCCGGAAACGACTTACAATCTCATCCGGTAAAGGTGTTTGTAGTTATGCCGCTACAATTCAAAACGTACAAACTTAAAATACAGGCAAAGTCAGATTTGTATGTATTTTATTAGATGATTATTGTTAAATATCACAAAAGCCGATGAAAGTAACCCAGGAAAAACTTCCAGCTAGCCAAATTGGTTTGGAAATCGAAGTACCATCAGAAAAGTCAAAACAAGCCTACGAGCAGGTAATTAAACAATTCGCTCGCGAAGTCAATATTCCTGGGTTCCGCAAAGGCAAAGTTCCCCGCCAAGTTTTGCTGCAACGCCTAGGCCAGACTCGCTTGAAAGCGACGGCTTTGGAAAATTTGATCAACGACTCGCTACAAAAAGCTCTCGAACAAGAAAAAATTGCGGCAATTGGCAGTTTTGAACTGAGCAGCGAGTTTGAAGAATTGCTAGAAAAGTTCGATCCAGAACAGCCTCTGACTTTTTCGGCTAAGGTTGACGTACAGCCTGAAGTCAAAATGAATCAGTACACAGGCTTGCAGCTTCAAGCAGAAGAAGTTAAGTATGACGAAGCTCAGGTGGATGAGGTACTGGCAAAATATCGATCGGACAAAGCTACTTTAATCCCCGTAGAAGGCCGGCCGGCTCAGTTGGGAGACGTGGCTTTGGTTGACTTCTCCGGTAAATTTGCCGAAGCAGCCGAAGGCGAAACTCCCGCAGAAATTCCCGGTGGCGATGCAGAAGACTTTCAAGTTGAACTGTCTGAAAATCAGTTTGTACCTGGTTTTATCCAAGGCATGATTGGGATGAATTCGGGAGAAACTAGAGAAGTTTCTGTGCAGTTCCCTGATGAGTATAGCAGTGAAGAATTGGCGGGGAAACCAGCAGTCTTTACAATTACCCTGAAAGAACTTAAGGAAAAGGAATTGCCGGAGTTGGACGACGACTTCGCTCAAGAAGTCAGCGAGTTTGAAACTTTAGCAGAACTGCGCGAATCCCTGGAAACTCGGTTTAAAACAGAGCAAGAAAACAAGCTATCAGCTAATAAGGAAAAAGCCATATCAGCAGCACTGGTGCAGCTAATAGATGTGGAAATTCCCGAAACAATGGTCGATCGCGAAATCGATTATTTGCTGAACCAACAAGCCATGCAGTTGAAAAATTATGGCATAGATATCAACCAACTGTTTACCGAAGCAAATATCGGGCCGATGCGGGAACGCTCTCGTCCAGAAGCCATAGAAAGGCTGAAACAGACTCTAGCTCTGGCAGAAGTCGCCAAGCTGGAATCTTTGTCTGTCGATGACGCAGAATTAGCCGAAGAAGTAGCAAAAGTCAGAAAGCAATTTCCCAAAGGGAATTTTGACCCTGAAAAGTTGCGCGAATTTGTAGCAGAAGACTTGCTGAAACAAAAAACCCTGAACTGGTTGGAAGAAAAAGGAACAATCGAACTGGTACCTGAAGGCTCTCTGAATCCAGCAGCAGACGAAGAAGCGGAAGCATCAGATGCCGAAGATTCTGCTGAAGCGGCCACGAGCGTCATCGACGTGGAAGTCGTAGGCGAAGAGTAAAACCTTGTAGTTTTGTTTCCCAAAATTACCAGCGTAGGGTGCGCGGGGCGCACCTTATCCTTGCTAATTCAGGACTGACGCTGGGGATTTAAAAAACCCGGTTTTTTACCGATATTAAGGGTTTGAACGAGATATTTGGGTGAAAAACCGGGTTTCTGCTCAACTGTACGATCGCAAAATATGATTGATCCGGCTAGGGTGACGCCTCGCACAGAAAGCAATCTCGCTCACTCAAAACTCCCCATTCTCCCCATGTCGGTTCAGAAAAGGCATAATAGTTAAAAGCTGGCGGCTTAATTTCAAGCTTTCATCAGCAGCAAATTGTCTAGAATCCTTGACTGGTGTCTTATGGTGGTATCTCAATCTTCCAATTACTTAATCACAAGCTATAACGATTTTGATGTCAGCTCTAGCCCCAGCAATGTAGTGCCGATGGTACTAGAACAGTCGGGGATGGGCGAGCGGGCATTTGATATTTACTCCCGCTTGCTGCGGGAGCGAATTGTGTTTTTAGGAACTCCCGTAACTGACGAAGTAGCTGACTCGATCGTAGCTCAGCTATTGTATCTAGATGCCGAAGACCCAGAAAAAGATGTCCAAATGTACATCAATTCCCCTGGCGGCTCGGTGACAGCCGGTATGGCAATTTATGACACAATGCAGCAAATTCGCCCGGATGTGGTGACGATTTGTTACGGTTTGGCAGCGAGTATGGGCGCATTTCTGCTGACAGCGGGAGCTCACGGCAAACGGATGTCTCTTCCCAGTTCCCGGATTATGATCCACCAGCCGCTCGGAGGCGCTCAAGGTCAAGCAGTAGATATTGAGATTCAAGCCAAAGAAATCCTCTATCATAAGCGTAAGCTGAATCAACTGTTAGCGCACCACACAGGTCAACCGATCGACAAGTTAGAGGCTGATACTGAGCGGGACTTTTTTATGTCAGCCGATGAAGCCAAAGATTACGGACTGGTCGATCGAGTTATCGCAAAAGAAAACCTTCCGGCAGCGGGAGAAAACGTCACTGCACTGAAATAAGAGGCTGTTATGTCTAAGTACGACTCCCATCTAAAATGTTCGTTTTGTGGCAAGTCTCAAGAGCAAGTGCGCAAGTTGATCGCAGGCCCCGGGGTTTATATCTGCGACGAATGCGTTGATTTGTGCAATGAAATTTTAGATGAGGAGTTGTTTGATTCGAGTGCTGTGCCCGCAGCGGCGGCGGTTCCGAAGCAGGAAACTACTCAAAAGCGCCGCGCTACCTCGGGCAAAAGTATCTCGATGAGCCAAATTCCCAAGCCGAGGGAAATTAAAAATTATCTCGACGAAAATGCGATCGGCCAAGAAGACGCGAAAAAGGTGCTCTCGGTGGCGGTTTACAACCACTACAAGCGCCTCAGCTTTATCCATGCCAAAAATAGCGGCAAGCACCCCCCAGAAGAAGTAGAACTGCAAAAATCGAATATTTTGTTAATCGGGCCGACGGGCTGCGGAAAAACTCTCCTGGCTCAGACTTTGGCGGATATGCTGGACGTGCCGTTTGCGGTGGCTGACGCGACGACGCTGACGGAAGCCGGCTATGTCGGGGAAGATGTGGAAAATATTTTGCTGCGGCTGCTGCAAGTGGCAGATATGGATGTGGAAGAGGCGCAGCGCGGAATTATTTATATTGATGAAATTGACAAAATTGCCCGCAAGAGCGAAAATCCTTCGATTACGCGGGATGTGTCAGGGGAAGGAGTGCAGCAGGCGCTGCTGAAAATGCTGGAGGGGACGATCGCCAATGTACCACCCCAAGGCGGCCGCAAGCACCCGTATCAAGACTGCATCCAAATTGATACCAGCAATATTATGTTTATTTGCGGTGGCGCTTTTGTCGGTTTGGACAAAGTGATTGAGCAGAGAACTGGTAAAAAGTCAATGGGTTTTATTCAGCCGGGAGAAGCTCAACCTAAGGAAAAGCGGGCCGCCGATGTCCTCAGGCAACTGGAACCAGACGATTTGGTAAAATATGGGATGATTCCAGAGTTTATCGGGCGGGTGCCGGTGGCTGCGGTTTTAGATCCGCTGGATGAGGCGACGCTGATGGCGATTTTGACTGAGCCGCGCAATGCTTTGGTGAAGCAGTATCAAAAGCTGCTAAAAATGGATAACGTGCAGTTGGATTTTCAGGCGGATGCAATTCGGGCGATCGCCCAGGAAGCATACCGCCGCAAAACGGGAGCCCGGGCACTGCGGGGAATTGTTGAAGAATTGATGTTGGATGTGATGTACGAGTTGCCGTCGCGCAAGGATGTGACGCGGTGTACGATTACTAAAGAAATGGTTGAGAAGCGATCGACTGCCGAATTGTTAGTGCTTCCGTCTTCGCTACCAAAACCAGAGTCGGCTTAAAAGCATCGGTTTTCAGGATAGCCATTTATACTAGGGCGGGATTGTCGGCGATCCTCTTCGAGGGCTGCGCCAACGGCGAAATCTTGCACATTTCGCTGCCGCCCCAGTAGAAATTTACCAACCCATAAAATCATCCCCATCAACCTCAGCAGATAACTCAGGAAAATCCGGTTCAGTTTCCAATCTAAAAGTTTCCGACTCCCAAATCTCTAAATCATCCGACAAATCGACTACTTGTCCCTCAAACATCTCAGCCAATTGTTTACTCGTATTCGCGACAGATTGAGCATCGGCCCGCACCGCTACAGCTTGAGTATTTAACTTATTCTGAGAGTCTGTAGAAATGTTTATCTGCCGCAGTGGTTCAGAAACATTTTGTGGCTTGGTGGCGGTATTTTCAGGCGTCCAAGATGTTGTTTGCTCTGTTGCTCCGTTCTCCAAAAAATCCTCGAAAATCTCAGAACCCGCCGAGTTCTGCAACTGTTGATTCGCATCAATAACAGAAGGAGAATTTCTAGGATTTTCGGCAACAAGTCCGTGAGAATTTGGCAAATCGCGGGAACTATTAATTTCAGCGGGATTTGTCACTCCCACTTTTACTGTGACTTGACGGTTGAAGACTTGCACAAAAGCTTCTTCAAGATTAGCTACTTTGTCTTTAACCATCTTGAGCAACGGCTGGGAACTAATCTTAACATAAGCACTATCATTGCTAAAAATTACTAGCTGTCCGTGTTGGCGGAGTAGCGATTGAGTCCCGTTGGGTCGCACGCGATCAAGTACCTGTTCCCACACTCTATCTAAATCAATTTCGCTACCTGAATTAGTTGGTGAATAATTTGTTTGATTCGTTTCAGCAGTTGGTATAGGTGCGGAAATCGCTGCGGCAGGTGTGCTTTCTGTGCGATTAGCAATAGGTGCAGAAGTCGGGGGAGTATTTTGAGGTTTGGCAGCGGGAGGCTGTTCGATATGAGTTGTGGAACTCCCCCCCTTAGCAAGGGGGGGCTGGGGGGGGTGAATTTGGGATTGACCAATATTTTGACTTGCTTCGCCTGCTGGTTGCTGCTGAGTTCTAATGGCTGAGGGCAATAATCCCAACAGGGTCACTTCCAGCCACAATCGCGGCTGAGTGGTGTTTTTAATTTGCACTTCGTGGGTTTGCAAGTGTTTCTGACCTGCTAAAATCAACTCGGCATCCCAGTTGCGGGCAAAATCGCATAGCTTTCCCCAAGTTGCAGCGGTTAAAGCTACTAAATCTGAGCGTTTTGGTGCTGATTTTGCTATGAGCAAATCTCGGTAAAAGCTGGCGAGACTTTGCAGCACGATTAGCGGTTCCCTGCCACGATCCATGAGGTGACGGGTCATGTCTATTAATGCTGTAGCGTTATCGTTTTCAATGGCTTGCAGCAGTTCCATTAAATCATTTTCGGGGACGGCGCCGACTAAATCCCAAACTTTTTCGACTGTTATTTGACCGGGAAATAAGCTGAGTTGGTCGAGCAAGCTTTCGGCATCTCGTAGTCCTCCTTGGGCGATTTGACCAACCATTTGTACTGCATCGCTGGCAATATTGATATTTTCTAATTGGGCGATTTTGTGCAGATGAGCGGTCATTGAGTCGAGGGGTATGCGGCGAAAGTCGAATTTTTGGCACCGAGATATGATGGTTGGCAATACTCTTTGAGGGTCGGTTGTGGCGAGGACGAATACAACACGAGCTGGCGGTTCTTCTAAGGTTTTTAATAAGGCATTAAATGCCTGGTTACTGAGCATATGAACTTCGTCGATTACATATACTTTATAGCGACACTGTACGGGGGAAAATTGAGCTCGTTCGATCAAATCACGAATGTTGTCTACTCCGGTGTTGCTGGCGGCGTCGATTTCGATGACATCTAGTGTTGAACCTCGGGCAATTTCTTGGCAAACGTTGCATTTGCCGCAAGGTGTCGGGGTGGGGGCGCCGGTAGAAATACAGTTGAGAGATTTGGCGAAAATTCTAGCACTAGAGGTTTTACCGGTGCCTCTGGGGCCGGTGAATAGATATGCTGGTGCTATGCGCTGTTGTAGGATGGCGCTGGTGAGGGTTTGGGCGATCGCCTCTTGACCGACTAATTCGGCAAAAGTCTGAGGGCGATATTTGTGGTGGAGGGGTTCGTAGGTCACGATCGAATATTTGTGGTATTAGCTGTAATCTTAGCTAAGGACACGTTGTTCGATCGCAAAGAGAGCTCGACTCTCACCGCCTGCGGCCCGTTGGACTTGTAGGGCGGGAGCGATCGAACAGTACCAATTAGCACCCGCTCAGAGAGTCCGCTATTCGATCGTTCGGGCGATCGGTTGTTCTCCAGAAGTGTTTTTGGCGATCGCTTGATAGAGTTACTATTAATTTATGTGTACTTACTTTTCTTTTTCTAGAAACGGAGGCCGCCGAACAAACATTTTTTTGATCTATATTGGTATAATCTATCACAGACAATTCACCATTTCTTTTTGCCTGTGCTAGCGCGGGATTTTCCGATATTTCGGGAACCTGCTGGCAGTTAAAGATAAAGTATTAATTAGAGGGTGCCTGTTCAAGTTGTAGAAATCCAAGTGTACCAAGATGGTGGTGGAATGATGTCAATGTTGGTCGATCGAGTTACACTGCCAGCTCTACTCTGGAATCCTGTATAAATATAGCGTCACAATTTACCCTTTAAAAGCCCATGTCAACCCACATAATCCTTGTAGAACCAAGGTTGGCAGTAGCCTCTCCCAAACCTAAACAGGCTAAACCCGGAGATCCGTCCACCGACCAACTTTTGATGGGAGGGTCGGGATTACTGTTGTTATTGCTGATCGGTTTAGCGGTGTTTACCAAGCTCAAACTCGACGACTTGAGTAAGAAGCTCAAATTTGAGGAATTTAGAAATCGAGAACTCCAGAAAAAATACAAAATGGCTCTGGAAACCATGTCAAAGATGGAAAAGAACCCCGATCTCATTCACTCGCGAGACTTTAATTTAGACTACCTGAGAATGCGGATGGCGGAAGAAGTCTTTCACTTTGCCATTGTGAACCAGATCAAGGTAAAAGTCAAAGACAAAATTAGTATTGCCCTGCGTCCGACTCAGGGTGCAGTGGGAGATAAAAATGGGAATGCTGGCAGTGGCAGGCAAGTGGATTCGATGTTTGATATCGAATACGAAACTGGCGATCCAGCCGTAAAAATAGAAAAGCGAGTGCTGTTTCGGATTCAAATTAAGCTGATGAAACTGCCGACTCAGGCAACATCAGCGACAATTAATCAAATTATTGACTGTTTGGAAACTTATCTGAGTCCTTCAGACGACCACGACAGTTGGCAGCCGACAATTCAAGGTCGCATAGTTCACATTGAGTGGGATCAAAAAGCGAAGCCGACGCCGATGTTGGTGCTGGAACAGTCCAATGAAGGGGTGAATGTTACCTTTAGGACTACGAGAACGCCTGCCGGCAGATCGGCTAATGAAAATGACAGCCAGTTGACAGGAGCTAAGGGTCAAAAAGGTGCTAAAAGTAGTTCTAAAAGTGCAACTAAAGGTGGGACAAAAAGCCCTGCGAAAGTAGGAGGAAAACGTCCAGGTTCTCGGAAATAATTTGAGGTGAATTAAATTTATTTTCCTGAAAAAACGCCAGTTGCCGCAGGTGTTTATGTGTCTTGTGCGAGGTAGCCGTCTGCTATAGCATTTCTCAGGTACAGGAGGTGCAGATTGAGATTTTAGATGTTAGACTTCGGCTAGCGCGAGCGTCGAGGGATTTGAGATTTGAGATTGGGGGATTGAGGAATTGTTAATGAATTGCCGAATACCTCGCTTACACTCTTTTGCGCTATATCGGAATAATGCGATCGGCTATGTCTAAAATGCGGTTGTCGTGGGTGACAAGTAAAATATTGCAGTGCTGTAATGCTGCCAAACCTCCCATGATTTCGACCAGATATCGACCTGATCTGCTGTCTAGGGCTGCGGTGGGTTCGTCTACTAATAACTAATTTCGGCTGGCTGACTAACGCGCTGGCGATCGCAACTCTTTGTTTCTGTTCGCCAGAAAGACTGTCCGGGTAATAATCTATTCTTTCATCCAACCCTATAGCTTGCAGCATTCCCTCTATTCAATCGTTAGTTTATTGGCGAGAAAGATGGCTGTGCAGTTCTCAAGATATTTGCACGTTTTGCCGCGTTTTCAAGCATTTAAGCAAATTGTAAACTGGGAAAATATAGCCGATGTCGAGGCGGACTTTAACTAATTTATTTTTGCTAGTTTCCTACAATTCTTGGTCAAGAATTTGGAGGCTACCTTCACAGGATCGATCGCCTGTGATCGAATCAAGGTTAACAAAGTTGTTTTACCCGATCCAGAATGCCCATTCATCAACACGATTTCGCCCGGATAAATTTCGGTGTTGCTAAATAGATGTATGAATTACTGAAAAACGGGAACATCCTGACATTTTAGAGCATCCCCGTCTATGAGAGAGCGGGGAGTGTCAAACCCACTATGAAGAATTGTAAACAGATTTCAGCTATTTAGGGAAATCAAACAGCACCTCGGTCATGTAATGTTCTGCCCAATCTTGACCGAAAGCTTTTTCGAGTACGCGGCGGGTTTTGTCGTTTTGCTGCTGCTGGGTGCAGTAGTAAATTTGAGCGTCGAGAATTTTGGATGCTTCGGCGACAGAAACTGGTTCGGAAGCTACTGCGAGTTTGCAGTGAATTTCCACGTAGGATTCAACTATATCGAGAAATCGGCTTTCTTCTTCCTGTGAATCTGGGCGCACAAACAGGCAAAACTCTGAGAAAATATCGCCCCATTCGGGAATTTGGCGGGGACAAGAAAACTGGTTTACGGGCAAAGTTTGCAGTCGAGTGCGGTAGGTTTCCGACAAAGTTCGATCGGGATTGAGGGGAGAAAGGTCTGCGATCGCCGCGCTAATTTGACCTTTGCCTGCTACGATGTCGGTGCCGAACATCGGCAAAGCATAATTCGGTCTGGGAAACATCACGCAGTGCAGGATATCCAGCATCGGCCCGACTTTAGCCAGTTCCAAGTGTATTTTGCGGAATTGGGGAGTTTGATAGCAGCGGTTTTCTATGATCAGTTTTTCTCCTTCCAGTCGCCCTTCCACATATCCCAACTCAGCGGGAAGGTGATAGGGTTGGAGGTCGAGGTACCGACGCCATACTGATTCTATCCGGTCTGCTAATTCGCGGATAAGGTAGTGCTGTTGGTCGCGCAGGGAAGGCTTGGATGTTTCTAACATTATTATTTATCGGGCGATCGCTTAATAAAACTTGATTCTACGGTTGCAGGATGCAGGAAACAAGGTAGATACTTTTAAGGATATCAGCAGTTCGACGTGCGATCGAGCAAGTTTTACAGAAAAATCTGCCCTCTTATTGAAAGCCCTGTGACTTGAGTCCAGGTATTCCAAGTGGCAAGGGGCAATAAATTGCCCTAAAAACCCTAGTAATTGGTAACATTTGCGGAAACTCTCCGCTAAAATAAATGCACTAGCGGTAATTCGCAGAGAAAAAGCAAAGTAGGTAAGCGCGGAGATTTTGTATGTTTGGTCTGGGATTGCCCGAATTGGGCATTGTTGCGGTAGTCGCTATTCTAATTTTCGGCCCCAAGAAAATTCCTGAGTTGGGAAATGCTTTAGGCAAAACGCTGCGGAGTTTCAAAGAAGGGGTCGGTCAAGCTGATGATGAATCTACCCAGAAGGAGAAGGAGAAGGACAAGGACAAGGAGGAAGAGCAAACCCTAGGAAATTAATTTGCTGAACTTTCTGCAACAACAAACAGCAACGATCTGTCATCTTATACGTACAGAATGTTTGATTTTGCACTGTCCATCTTTCCAAATAATAGTGTGCTGGCAATCAGCCCGATCGCCGTCAAAAAAACCCAGATCGGGATCTCAGTTGAGACATCTGGCACTCCTGTATTCGCTGCCGATAACGAGCCGACACACTCAGACCGACCGCCTAAAATAGCACATAACCACTAATTCAGTCAACGGGTGCTCTGGCTAGAAACCGTTTAGCGATCGCAACGACAAACCGAGTAGCGCTGCGTAAATCAAGAAAAACCAGTTGAACGCTGCAAACAGATAGAATTCGTAATGATTGACCCAGGAATTGCTCGACTGGCAGCGGGTTGCCGAACCCAGATCCATCGCTACCGGAATCAAATTTTTGAATCGCATGACCAATCTGGCGGCTTATGCAGAGCTTGGAAGCGCCAACGCTATACCTTTGAGGACTGCTTCTACTACCTATTTGGTTATGGAGTCAGTCAGCCTTTTTATGGTCTGTGGGAAAAATTACGATCGTTTCAGGGACGGCAGTTGGTGCATCGATCTCGATTGATGCCGATCGCGTTGCACCAAATGGTAAAACGCTGACTATCTGTGGCCATCGAGATCGACTCGCAGCATAGCCTGTTTTGATTGTGGCTGTTTGATTGTGGCTGTTTGAGCGAGATGCTCCGATCTATTCGGGCAAATGCCTCCCGCGAGGGATGCCGCAGGCTGCAAAATCTGCAACTCGATAAATGGCGTACAGGATAGATTTGGTGGTAAAATTAAATTTGGTAACTCCCATCGGTGCCACAGTTTCGGAAAACGTCAGGAACCCCATAGCTAAAAGCTAGGGGCTTGAAAGAGCAATCTAACAAGCCATTCTGACCAGACCACCTAGCAATAGGTAGCCGTTATTTGAGTCACGACACCAGGCGAATGCGTAGCTAGTTAAGAGCTCTGTCATTTGCAGTTAAACAGTTCCAAGGTCACTGGAACAGTGCGGCAAGTCTAACAAGCTCTTATAACAGGTCGAAGCTAACATTACCCCAGAAATGGGAGTTCGGAGACAACCATATCTCCACAGAGGGGCAACCATAGCCCTCTTTCCAGAAAGGGAATTTTCAAGGCGACGGTCGTCGCAACCACGTTCCTGCCCATGTCTAAAGCCAGGGGCTTCCCGCTCGTTTTTTGGTGAAACTGGCCAGTCCATAGGGCTGTGCCTTCCGATGTAAAACCCAAAGTACGTTAACTGTAAACAGGCAATCTTTTTTGAGTAAATACACTGCGCAGGAGAACTGACAAATGCTACAGCGCAAAATCTATCAACTCTGTTGTGATGGTCGTGAGGTTTCTATTTTTCTTCGAGATCAGCAACGTTGGATAGAGCGCGCTCGTATCCTAGATATTGAAGGGGATCTAGTCACGCTGCGCTACGAAACCGACGAAGAAGACGAAATTAGCTCCTGGGAAGAAATGGTGCGTCTAGAAAGTATTGGAGCTGTTTCCCAGAAGTTGGCTTCGGTGTCGAGAACTAACTGCGAACCCCTAGTTTCTGACGATTGTCCCGAAGCCGAGCAAATTCGCAATCACTACCCGGACTCGAATTTAGAATAGTTTTGAGCTAGAGCTTGAGGCACACAGAATACTTGGGGGAAAGGAAAACGACTTTTCTCCCTTTTTTGTCGAGGAATTGGGCAAAAAACCCGGTTGAGGCGAAAAATATTCTGGATTGTCGCCAAATAAGCTGTTTTGCATTTAAATTTGACTTCGATCGCCAGTTTTCCTATCTGCGGCACCAGAACAGTCGCGGACGCAGAACCAATGAAGTAGAAACCCAAATAGCGATGTTGGGGAATCAGGAGTGCGTTTAGGCCGGGGAGGATGTCAATCGCCATCTGTTTCCTCATCTAAGAAAAGTTCGGACTCCGGTATCGCTTCAAACACCGGACAGAAACCGTCGGGGGTAACTTTAAAGCCAAACAAAGCACTGGACTGGTTCCAACAGCGCTGGCCGCGGTAGTGCTGGCAATTACCACAGCATTCCAGGTTAGCCTGAACGGCGTTGCCTTGAAACAGCAGTTCCCGCTGGGAGATACCGCGCAGTACCAGTTCTTCACCTTGCCAGCGGGCTTCTACCAAACCGGTATCGGCAAAATTTGCCCACCGAGGATCGGCTGTAATCGGACTCGGCAAGCTAATTGCTACCTCTGTACCTAATTCGCTGAGTTCTCCTTCATAGTTAGTTTCGGGGATTGCGGGCTGCAAAAACATTTCCCCGATCGGCAATTCAACAACAGTCCCTACCGCCGGAGTGTGCAACTGGTAGCGGTTTCGCAGCTCGTCCAAGTTAGCCAAATCAGCCAAATATGCAGGGGAACCGTGCACTAAAATTACGTGCTGGGGGCGCAGATTATGGATGAGCTGGGTAGTTCCCGGGCCGTCGCAGTGCTCGGCTAGCAGATAAGTTTCAATGAGCCGAACTCCAGATTCCCGCCAGTTTCCCAGCCATTCCCTGACGGGATATCCGGGTTTTTGAGGTGCGAGCAAAATCCAAGGGTTTGTCCGATCGGCAACGTACAAACCCAAATCAGCTATTTGGTCAGTAATCACAATACACGGCGTTTTGCCTAATTCCGAGCGCTGTTCGGCAGACAGCCTGCGCACGCGGGGTTTCACCCTTTCGTCCCAAAACAAAGGTTGGTGGAGAGCAAAATTTTGGACGGCGGTGGGAAAATGGGGCAGCAGTTCCAGATAAGCGTCGCAGCCGTCGGCGACAGTGCCGTCCACCCAGATATCCAAGTCGCGGCCGGTGAAGTAGTGGTGGCTGCGGAGCAGCATCAGCAATTCTTGACCTAAACCGAGGGCGGGTGCCGGTAGTAGTACCGAGTACCCGTCGGCGATCGCCCGGTGGATGCGATCGGCCAATTGATTTTCCAGTTGTCGGCGGTGAGGGTGGCGTGCCGTGCCGTAACTGCCTTCCAAAATTAGCACGTCCGGCTTCATGCCCCGGAGTTCTCCCAGCGGCAAACCTTCGACCAAACGACAATTGGACAGAAAAAAGTCGCCGGTGTAAACCAGGGTGTAGGTGCGGTGGGGGGCTTCATAAGTCAGGAGTACAGTCGCCGCTCCTGGCAAATGGCCCGACGGGAACAACTGCACGCTCAGTCCCCGGTGCAGTTCGATCCGCGACTGCCAGGGCAGTGCCTGACAGAAATGGGACTCCGGCTGCTGAGCCTGGGACGGCCAGTTGAGCGGTAGCAGTTGCGCTGTCACTTCGCTGGCGTAAATTGGCAACTGGGGGAAAGCTTGGTGGAGTGCTAGCAAACCTCTGGCGTGGTCGGAGTGGGCGTGGCTACACACCACGAAATCGGCTGGCAGCGATCGATCTAGTGTCGCTGACAGGGGTGCGACATCCTCTATACCGCAGTCGAGTAAAATGCGGTAGGGCCCCATTCGCACTAGCAGACAGACCCCTTCCTGTGCGTGGCCTGCGCCGTAAGGTAAACAATCGAGATCCATCACTGCGGTTAGCTCCCTGTGCAAGCGCGCAACTTGCATTATCGCCACATCTAAATGTTGGCTGCGACTGCATTCATTCGATCGAGTTGAGTCTGGGGCGCAAAAACCAGGTTTGATGGACGACAAGACTTTGTTGCCGCCGTCGCTCCGGTCAAAAACCCGATCGCTCAAAATTCTGGTGCGTTTGCCCTGGACTTAAATTTTTCCTCTCGGGCTCCGGTTCCCGTCGTGCAAGCAAAGTAACTGCACTTAAAATTTGATGCCCGGAGAGGAAAGCGATTTTCCGAAGGCATTGGCAGAAATGGGCATTCGGCCTTCGGCAAAGTTCATGCTAGTGGTTCTTGCATCAAAAGTTACATTTTATTGCACCTTGTAAGAGCAGCGAACTCGGTCTCATAAGTTGAGTTTTAAACCTTGTTCATAATTTGCGCCTACTAAAAGCTAGTCTTTTTTATGAGAAGATTTTAATTCAGCAGCCCAAAGATGTTGACAAAACATTACAAATCTTTATCTATCGGGTGTTGAGAGCGGTGTAAAGTCCAATAATCAAAACTTGGATAACCAGACTCATGTAAGCTAAGTATTGATCTCAGGCAGATAGCAATTTTATGAGTTCGATCTGTTTCTTTGTAAAAGTTTGATACATTTTTTAAGCAAACCTTGTGGCGATCTAGGAGACAGTTTAAAGTCGAAGGGCAAGCCGTTCCCGAATCGCAGCTCAAAGGTAGCTAAATGAGCGTCTGCGAGTTGGTGTCCTAAGTTGCGAAATCCGAGATTAACAAAGCCTAGACATTTGTAGACAATCAGTTCAAAACCCAAGAGCGATCGGACACATCTTGCAGTGTCCAGCCCTTTTTTTCTGCCAACTCTCGAATCTTCAGCTTGACTCGTCCCATTTTGCCCTTGACAACAGGTTAGTATCAACCTTTTTTTTTAATTCAAAACGATCGCCCTAGGAGCCTCGAAAACTTAAGGGCGATCGCTTTTCTACCACACCCCGCAAACGCGGGGAACGATTACCCTAGGATACCAAGATCAAAGCCAAAATTAAACACTCATCCCTGGTACATCGTGCGCCCCAAATATGCAGCGATTGGTTGTGGCGCGCTTCCACCGTCGTGGCGATGCTGACGGCTATATTCAGATTTTACGGCGGTTGTTACCTGCGACTAAACACGCGATCGTCTTTGATATGACTGGGGCCGAGAAATTGGGAGATGCTCGAACATCTGAGATAGAGCGAATGCTGTAATCGATAAGTGCGATCGCCCTTTTGTGTTTGAATTGGCAAGCAATAAATCGTGAAGGGCGATCGGCTTTCTTGCGCCCTTAGAAATTATCGCCCATCTTGAGACTTACGGTATCGAGCAGTATAATCAGCAGTATAATAAATTAGGGGTTGTGACTTGCCACTTGCCAACGCAAAAGTAATCCAACACAGCGATACTCCTCTGTCAATTGCTTTCAAGTTTGTATCAGTAAATCAATATTTTTCGCTACGATAACCAATTGAAAACACTCTACATCCAGGCGTAGTTGATTAAATTTCATCTTAATAGATGAAGATGGAGTTTGGAGCTTTATTATATAAAACAAAACCTACACCAGATGACCAATGCTGAATTAAAGCATTACATTTCCGAACACAGAAATGATGAGCAAGCTTTTTGGCAGGCATTGCAAATTTTAATTAGTCGCCGCGATCCTAATACTGCACGTCAACCTTACCCTTTTGACCTTGCCGATCCTGAAAGTGAGGTAACAGCAATTTTGACCGAGAAAATTAAGCGGAAAAACTATCGCGGTATCTAAACGATGAATTTCACCATCAAACTGCTTGATGTCGTTGCATTACTAGAAGACTTACCAGAACAGGGCTTATATCGCGGTCAAGTCGGAAGAGTAGTTGATGAATACGATGCAGAATTTGTTGAGGTTGAGTTTAGCCATTTGCAAGGTTGTGCCTATGCGCTAGAAGCCCTTAGTAAGTCGCAGTTAATGATTTTGCATCACAGTCCGCTTGCATAAACCAAATCGCTAAAAAGTCAGCCATCATTACAAAAACCAGTTTTAAATCGCTCATAATCCCCGTGCAGCTAACAGTTAGCCATGAGCAGCTAACAACATAAGCATTTTTTATATTGACGGTGCACAATTTGTTTACTATAATTACAAGGCCAAAAATAAGAAAATTATTACGCCTAACAATTTTCTCAAATAACAGGTAAACTATTCTAACGTTTGCGCGTACCGAACGCCGCAGGCATAACCTATATCTGTTAAGGATTCGTCCTAATTCTTAGGAGCAGGATTTTAAAATATGCATCTCAGCGAACTGACTCATCCAAACCAATTACACGGCCTGTCGATTCATCAACTCGAACAAATTGCCCGACAAATTCGAGAAAAGCATTTAGAAACAGTAGCTGCCAGTGGCGGACATCTCGGCCCCGGATTGGGTGTAGTCGAACTCACCTTAGCACTCTACCAAACACTTGACCTCGATCGCGACAAAGTTACCTGGGATGTCGGCCACCAAGCTTATCCGCACAAATTGATTACCGGCCGCTACAACAATTTTCACACTCTGCGCCAAAAAGACGGCGTTGCAGGCTACCTCAAGCGCTGTGAGAGCAAATTTGACCACTTCGGCGCCGGTCACGCTTCCACCAGCATCTCCGCAGCATTAGGGATGGCGATGGCGCGCGACCTCAAGGGAGAAAACTTTAAAACTGTAGCAGTCATCGGCGACGGCGCATTGACTGGCGGCATGGCACTGGAAGCGATTAACCACGCGGGCCATATGCCGAAAACCAATTTGTTAGTTGTGCTCAACGACAACGAGATGTCAATCTCGCCCAACGTCGGCGCAATTACCCGCTATTTAAACAAAATGCGTTTGTCGCCGCCGGTGCAGTTTCTCAAAGATAACTTAGAGGAACAATTCAAACAAATTCCCTTTGTTGGCGAAACTTTCACCCCAGAAATGGAACGTCTGAAAGAAGGGATGAAACGCTTGGCAGTTTCCAAAGTTGGAGCCGTAATTGAAGAATTGGGCTTTACTTACATGGGCCCGGTAGACGGACACAATTTGCAAGAGTTAATTACCACTTTCAAACAAGCTCATACTATCCAAGGCCCTGTGTTAGTTCACGTTGTGACAGTGAAGGGCAAAGGATACGCGATCGCCGAAAAAGACCAAGTAGGATATCACGCCCAAAATCCCTTTAACTTAGCCACCGGGAAAGGCATTCCTTCCACCAAGCCTAAGCCTCCAGCTTACTCGAAAGTCTTTGCCCACGCCCTGGTTAAGCTAGCAGAAAACAATCCAAAAATTGTCGGGATTACGGCTGCAATGGCAACCGGAACTTGCCTAGATAAACTTCAGGAAAAACTGCCAAAACAGTACATTGATGTCGGGATTGCCGAACAGCACGCCGTCACTTTATCTGCTGGTTTAGCCTGCGAAGGAATGCGCCCGGTTGTAGTGATTTACTCGACATTTTTGCAGCGGGCCTACGACCAAATAATTCACGATGTCTGCATCCAAAAGTTGCCAGTTTTCTTCTGTTTAGATCGAGCCGGAATTGTCGGTGCTGATGGCCCAACCCACCAAGGAATGTACGACATTTCCTTCTTGCGCTGTCTGCCAAACATGACGATTATGGCACCAAAAGACGAGGCAGAATTGCAGCGGATGGTAGTCACCGGAATCAACCACACCAGCGGCCCGATCGCCATGCGTTACCCGCGCGGCAACGGTTACGGCGTACCTCTGATGGAAGAAGGTTGGGAAGAATTGCCGATCGGCAAAGCCGAAATTCTCCGCAACGGCGACGACTTGCTAATATTAGGTTACGGTTCAATGGTTTATCCGGCAATGCAAACCGCCGAGATTTTGAGCGAACACGGCATCGAAGCAACAGTCATCAACGCGCGTTTTGTCAAGCCTTTGGACACTGAATTAATCTTGCCTTTAGCACAGCGAATCGGCAAAGTTGTCACAATGGAAGAAGGCTGTTTGATGGGCGGCTTCGGTTCAGCAGTAGCCGAATCTTTGATGGATAACAATATCCTCGTACCACTGATGCGCTTGGGTGTACCTGATACATTGGTGGATCATGCAACGCCTGAACAATCATTTGCCAGTTTGGGATTAAATCCGTCGCAAATGTGCGATCGTATTTTAGCAACATTCAGCCGCAAACAGTCACCCGTTAGCGTCTAATTAGCTATGATTGTAGGGTGCGCGCTGCGCACCTTACTGCTACTTCTACAAAGGAAAATCAACCATGACTTATCTCAACCCAACTAGCAGAACTCCCCGGAGAAGATTGCACCCAAAACGCACACGTTCTTCAGAAGAAATAGCCCAATGGTATGCTGAGAGAGAAGCATTTTATCAGCGCTGCAAACCTATTTTCGATCGCCTAAAACCAGAATTGATTAAAACCCACTACAACTGGTATATGGCAGTTGAACCCGATAGCGGTGAATATTTTATCGACAAGGATGATATGCTAGTTGCAAACATAGCCCATGAAAAATACCCGAAAGTTAAATTGCACGTCTTTCGGATCAATGAAACTGGAGTTTGTGGCACGATATGATTGAAGGAAGGTTTGGCGATCAGGACGAGCTATTTTTTGAAATTGAATTGATTGCTGATAACGGCTTAGAATTACCTGTTGATGCTCTGCTTGATACAGGTTTTTCGGGCTGGTTAGCTATG